>JABWCR010000010.1 GCA_013359125.1 Armatimonadota bacterium
TTCGTTCCCGGCGATGTCGTAACTTACGGAACGCTTTTGAGCACAACCGATCATCCTGTCGTTGCAGGCGATTATCTGGTATGGCTGGATGACATTCCTGGCAGCCGATTCGCGCGCGATTCTCGAATTCTCCTCGCTCGCATTGGGCCCGGTTGCGGCGTAACGATCGTTGCAACGCTTCCGACAAAGATCCCCGTTCGATTGAACTCGGCTCTGCTTTGGTCCGACCCTGCAGACATGCGAGGCCCAGACCGCTACTTCCCACTCATCACCCGATGGGATGCGCCCGATCCGGACGATTCTTTCGATGACGGCGGAGGCGGGATCCAATCAGGAAGGGTCGGCAAAAACGCTTCGTCGTTGATCGTCTATGGCAACTACGAAGAAGCCAACTCCGATGAGACGTTAGATGCCGCCAAAAGCGTCCTCAACAGCATGGGCGTGCCTTCGGGCAACCAGTCCCAGACCATCTTCTCGAGCGCGAGCACGCCAACGGGGGCTGCATTGCGGACGCGATTGTCCACTGACATTGCCGCAGCCGGAGGGATGGGACCAGGGCCAGAGTTTGTACTTGTCCTTTCGGCGCACGGCTTATCGGATGGCCCGGGCGGCGTCTGGTTCAACATTCACAACAGGTCGGCAGCGATCTCATGGCCCGAACTGCTTTGTCTTGTGTGCCAGGCGCTGAACGGCACCAACAAGAGGCGCATCTGGATAGTTGCCGGCAACTGCTATTCGGGCACAGCGATCAACGCGCTCAATTCGCTCAATTGCAACCAATGCCGAGGATTCACCATCGGGATCTCCACCGCTGCGCAGAAAGCCGAAGTTGCGCGCGCTACGGGTTGGAGCCTGACAAAAGACTTGGCATGGGATTTTGAGGACGAACTCTCGAAGCAACATAGCATCTTTGCGAACGGTACAGACTTCTATACGACCGCGCTGGACGCGACCTATGCCGCTGCCGGCGGGATGGACTCCAATCAGTTTCCTAGTTTTGGCTCGCGAAGCTTCCCATGATAAAAAACGCCCCTGCGGGGGCGGGCCGCAGGGGCGAGTGGCGGTGGCGCTGGAGGGCGCAGATAAAAGCGAATGTCTCCCCATTCTCTATCTGCCACACGGCCCAGCGCAATCCGTTGGCGCCTTTGACAGGAAGAGTTAGAAACCGGTAGAACGCCCGACGCTAAAACCGCTTGCCCAATTTTATGCTGCCGCCGTATTTGACGCTGTCCGTCATGACGTTCAAGTCGGGCGCGAACGCAGAGGCTTCTAACTGCAGATCCAATGTGCCGACGCGACGCACCAGTCCCAATTTGATGGCCGCCTGGCGCAACCAAGGATCCTCCACGATCGCGCGTTCGATCTCTGTATGGTCGTACCGAAGGCTAAAGAGCGTATGGGGATCGATCTTGCGCTGGGCGCCCAGCGAATAGGTGTTGGTCGTCAGGTCGGCAGAGATTGAACGAGTCTGACCATATCCAAGAGAGTATCGCCACGGCCCCAAACTGACCGCGGCTTCTTGGGCAAATCGTTCGGCGTCCATCAACCGTCCGTCCTTGTCTTCGGGACGTTCGGTAAAGGACGACTTTAACGACACGCCGCGCGTCGGGCTCCATGTGGCTTCTGCAGTGCGCGATGCGGCATTGTAGCCTTGATAGCCGTCGTACTCGCGCTGCCGCCAGACGAAGCCGACATTGGGCGCCGGGGAGAGCGCCGCGCTAAATCCGATCGCGCTGCCTTGGGTGTCCCGAGCCAGCAGTTCGCCGCCGATCTTCAACGCGGGGTCGATCTGTGCATTTGCCTTGGCGGCCGCCTCGCGCACCAGCAATTCGCCCTTGCTGGTCTCGGTCAGGCTCAAGTCTGCGCCGCCCCGCTTGCCGTTGGCCGATAGCCCAACGCTGGTAGCGGCATGTTCCAATTCGCCGACCCGACCAAAGGTGTGCGAAATGCGAGCTGCGCCCCGGCCGTTGGAAGCCGTGGCAGAAACGGTGTCTTCCTGACTGGTCAGTTCTTCGCCGGTGCGGTTTTCGGCGCGTTCGTACCTAACCTTCACGATCTCCGTCGCATTGGCCTCAACCATGTAGCGGTCGAAGATTCTGGGCTCTTGGCCGGTCTGGTCGCTGATCGACCGTTCCGCCGAGAATCGCGAGCCGGCCGTTCTGTAGGCCATCGAGAGGTTCCAAACGTCCTTCACCGTCGCGTTGGCGTCCAGTCCGCTAATGCCCGCATAAGACGCGCGCGCCGTCAGCCGATCGTTGGCGTCCCAAACGAAGTTGGCCTTCAGGTGTTGCTTGCCCGCCTCGCCGCCTTCGCCTTTCGCGTTCTGAAACTCCTTCTCTGCTCGGACCAAGCTGGCGCTAGCGCGAACGCGACCTTCCGACCAGTCGCCCTTGGCCTTGATCAAGCTGGGCGCCGCCGAAGAGGGATTCTCCATCAGGTAGGCCGCTTCGCCCGAAGAGCCATCGCCTTTGTACCGCGCAAAAAAACCCACCGTTGCGCTACCGCCCGCCGCGCCTTGAGCAAAGTTGCCTTGCAAACCAAACTCAGCGCCCGAATAGCGATACAATCCCAAACTCACGGGCAACTCGGAGCGCTTTGCGCTTTTTCGGGATCGGGGAGAGGTCTGATAAACGGCTCGAAACTGCTGCGCCCGACCGATCGCCTGCCGAAACGCGACGCGCCCCGCTTCGTAATCAACGTCGTACTCTTTGCCTCGGGCGAGCCAACGCCCGTCGACAAAGATCGATTCGCTCTTCTCGACGATGTTCTCGAACGACAAATAGTACGGCCCTCGCGAACCGTTGCCGGCAATATTCTCGGACTGTAGGGGTTGGGCAAAAAGCGCCGCGAGCATCAACGTTAGCCCGCCAGCGACGAAGCCTGTGCGAAGCAAAGCAAGAGTCATCATCCTGAGCCTCTTGGCAGAATCCGTTCTGCCACTAATCATTATACGCCCCAATCGACCGAAAGTTTCAGTATCGATACTCGATGTCTAGCTGAACGCCGTCCCGTTTGACCGGTTGGCCGTTGGCGCGAGTCTCGTTCCACGCCAAATAGCGCAAACTGATCAGCAGTCCGTCCGAAGCTACAAAGCCCGTTTCGATGTTCCACCTCGTGCCAATGACGACCGGGGTTGACGAATTCGTCTGTGCGGTCGAGAAAGCCTGAATCGAGGCTCTATACGGCCCCTTGCTCCAATTCGCCCTCGCAAGCACGCCGTTGCGGTTTGCGCCGATCATATGCCCCATCGGCAAACCCTCTCGAAAGTAGGCATACTCGGACCGATGCCCGGCCGTACCGTAGAATCCTCCGTTGGACGTGCCATCCGTAAAGACGCCTTCGACCGTGATCCTAGTATTAGGAAGCAAGTCTCGCGTGCGAACTCCCAACACGGCGCCCATCTTCCGAGGCGTATGCCCTCTTTGTCTTCTCAAAAAGTCGGGCGCCTGAACGTCGTCCGCAGCCAGATAGAGATAAGCAAGACTGTCCGTTCCATAACGATAATGCATCCCGATCTGGGCAAAGTAGTTGATCCAGCCCGAATCGACCATCTGGTCGCTCATCCAATATTGATAGAGGTAGTAAGGCAGGATTTGACTCAAGAAACCGTTTGGAAGTTCAAGCGCCTTGGCTGTTTCAGTTAGAGAAATTTGCCAACGCGAACTGAGGTCTCGGGTTAACCTGCGCCCCATCCAATAGTGCCGCTCGCCGCCTTCGCGATAGGTAGAGAAAAACTGATCCAACTCCCATCGACCGATCAGGGGAATGTAGACCGGCAATCCGAATCTCGCATATTCGACCGGCGGCGCGCCATCCCCAACGACCAGCCCCCCGCTGAACCCCGCGTCCCATCGCAAGAAGCCACGACCCGCCTCATACTCCAGATCGCCGTTCCGTCCGATCAGCCTCGCTGTCTCCAGCGTATCGAACGCTTTCGAACTGCTTGGCTCCAGCCGCCGCTTGTCCGAGATTCCAACCTCGATCAGATGGTTATCGGCTACCGTGCCGAACAGTGTTGCGCGATAGCTTCCGTTGGCCGTCTCAAAGTCGGTTTCCGCCGATGCGCCCCTCGCCATGACGGCGATCGTCGCGCCGAACAGGCCTTCTGGCAGAGTATTGTCCAATCCCAATCGCCAGCGGGCGACTTTGAAAGCCGATCCATGATCAGGATTCGCGCGAACCCGAGACAATGGCCGACGCATCTCTGATTCGGTCAGCGGAGTCTGCCTCAGCGCCTGCGGGGTTCGGACGGCCGAGGCAAAGTAGTCGTAAAGCGGATCGCCTTGAGGCACTTGATCGATGTACTGCGCCCAACCGATCGAGGTCGCCGCAAACAGGGCGACCAAGGCCCTCATACGGGCCGATTGGCCTGAATCACCCGCTTGCCCCAGGCCAGTTCCATTAAAAACTCGCGAGCGCGGTCCGTTTGATCTGCGTCGCACAGATTGACCAGCGTGTCGATCTCGCCTCGCAGAAGTTCCAAATCGATCGGCGCGTTGTTCAGCGTCATGTTGATCTTTGGGTAGCTGGTCTTGATCACATGCTCGCGGGAATCGTATAGTTCCTCGTGCATCTTTTCGCCCGGTCGGACGCCCGTAAACTCCAATTTGACGTCCTCGTCCGGCACCAGCCCGTGCATTCGGATCAGATCGACCGCCAGATCGTAGATTTTGACCGGCTCGCCCATGTCGAGCGTAAAAATCTCGCCGTTTTTGCCCAGAGCGCTGGCTTGGATGATCAGCTGCACCGCTTCTGGGATGGTCATAAAGAATCGGGTCATGTCTTTGTGAGTGATTCTCACTGGGCCGCCCCGAGCGATCTGCGCCTTCATCGTTGGGATCACGCTTCCGCGACTGCCTAGCACGTTGCCAAAGCGCACAATGGCAAACTCCGTCTCGTCCATGCCGGCCAACGCGGCAATGATCATCTCGCCCACGCGCTTGGTGGCGCCCATCATGCTAGAAGGGTTGACCGCTTTGTCCGTCGAGACGTAGATAAACTTGCGGACGCCATAGCGGATGGCCAGTTCTGCCGTTACAGAGGTGCCCTGGATGTTATTCTTAATCGCCTCGGACGGGTTGCTTTCCATCAGCGGCACATGTTTGTGCGCCGCCGCGTGAAAGATGACGGTCGGTCGTTCGCGCCGAAACACCTGCTCCATCCGTGTGGCGTCTTTCACATCGGCCACCACCACGGTCGGCCGGAACCCAACCGTCGCGATCAGTTCTTGCTCAATTTCGTAAAGGCTGTTTTCGCCCTTTCCTAACAAGATCAGCGTAGCAGGCGACATCTCCACAATCTGCCGCGCCAATTCGCTGCCGATCGAACCGCCGCCGCCCGTAATCAGCACCCGTTCGCCGCTGATCTGCGACTTGACCTCGCTCCAGTTCAGCGTTACGGGCTCGCGATTGAGAAGGTCTTCGATCTGAACCTCTCTAAACTGATCAAGATGCGCCGCGCCCTGAATAATGGACGGTATGGCCGGCAAAAGCCTCACACGGGCGCCGGTGTGCCGACATATCTCGAAGATTCGCCGAATCTCAGCGCCCTTGGCCGAAGGAATCGCGATCAAAATCTCTTCGATGCCCTTCTCCCGCACCAGTCGAGCCAAATCGTCCGTCCGACCGATGACCGGACAACCGCGGATCGACGCGCTCTGTTTGGCCGGGTCGTCGTCCACCAAACCAACGACGTGATGTTGAGGCATGGGCGACTTCGAAATCTCGCGCAGGATCATGTCGCCCGCATCGCCCGCGCCCACTACGATAGTCCTGCGGATGGGTCGGCCATCGCCGGATTGAGAGGTTCTCCAGGCGTACATTCGCTGACCGACGCGACGCCCGATCAACAGGGCTGCGCACAATAGGCTGAAAAGGACAGGGATTGCGGGCTTAAAGTCTCGCCCGGCGCCCGGCGCCGATTCCATAAACAGCAACAAGAGACCCAATCCCAAGGAGATGTAGGCCAGTTTCAGGCAGTCGGGCAGTCCAAGGTATCGAGGCTCGACGCGATAGACGCCAGACTTGGCGAAAGCGATGATCGATAAGAGCGTGAGGCCTGCGCAATAAAAGGAGATACGGGTCCAAACCGCGCTGGGGATCTCGAACTGATAGACCAGTTCGAAAGCGAGCAGTACGCTGAAATTAACCAGAAAACTATCTGCGGCGACGCCGCCTAGCGTCTGCTTCCATCGACTCCCGTTGACGGTTTTTTCTGCCTGATCAGGCATTGTGCCGCTCAAATCGCTCCCTCCGTAGAACAGCTAAGCCAAAGACGCCCAACTGCGACTTTAAGTTTCTTTGGGCGACGTTAAGGATACCCCAACCTCTGTGGCGGGCTCAGCGACGGTCTCTCCATCCGTCTCGCACGGCTCGGACGTTGCGTCTCCAAGGAAATCCGCCTGACCATAGAAGTAGTAAAGCAGCTTCTCGACGATGATCTTGGCGGTCGTCGCAACCGGTACGGCCAGCAACATGCCCCAGATGCCGAACACTTGCGCGCCGACCAATATCGCAAACAGGCTCGCTAACGGTCGAAGCCCGACCGCGTTGCCCAATACTCGGGGGGTAATGATCATGTCGAAAAAAACATTCATCGAAACGCCGCTCAGAATCACGACCAGCGCATGGATCATGGGCGGCGCGTCGTAGACGAAATAGGCCGGGTGAGCTGCGCCAAACGCAATGGTCAGCCCGCCGCTGATGAGCGCCGTGGAGAGCGCCCCGATATAAGGTACTGGATAGAGCAAACCGGCCAACACGCCGACCAATAGGGGGCTGGGCACGCCGGCAAAAAAATAGACGAACGACGAGACTATGCCATAAAACACGGCAAGGGTCATCAGCCCGCGAACGTAGCGCAAGAACACGCCCCCGATCTGATCCAGCAGCGCCTTGACCGCCGGACGCTGGGGCGGAGGGATCAAGAACAGAAAAGCGCCGTGCAGGCTGTCCATCTCTAACATCAGAAAATAGACGATGATCGGAATGAGAATCAGCCAGAGCAGCGTCGATGCCGCGCCGAGAATGGCGTTGACCACCTTCTTGAACAGGGCTCCCGCTTGCTTAGCCGCCTGTTCGCTCACAGGGGCGACCACCCGACTCTTGACTTCGTCCGCCAACTGGTTGGCGTCCGAAGGAAGATCGAACTGCGATAGCCAGGTGGAGGAGCGATCCAACAGCCCTTGGTTGGCCACCAAAATGCTGCGCGCCTGCTCCTCGAACTGCTTGCTGAATCGTTCGATCGTGTTCGGCTCGGCGCCATTGTCCGAGCTGAACGCCTTGACGATGCTCTGGGCTTGCGAATAGAAGAACGGGCCGACGCCTATTCCAATGGCAAGCGTAAGGAAGATGAAAGCCAGAAAGATGTTGAGAACGGCGCGACTGCGAGGCAGATTGTGGCGGCGCTGCAGCGCTTCGACCGTCGGGTTAAGCAGTAAGGCGATCGCGCCGCCGATGATAAACGGCGTCAAGGCGGCGCGAATGACATAGATAAAGTAGATCGTGGCGGCTACGACGGCCGCCCATCCGATCACTCTCCAGGCCATGCTGCGGCTTTACGAGGCCTCTTCGGACGTCTCTTCGCCGCGGCCCAATCGACCGCGGACAGACCGCACGGCATCCTCGCCGCGAGCCTTGACCTGGTGGCTCAGTTCCTTCACCTTGTCGGCCAGTTCGCCATACTTGTCCGCAATATCGTGTCGAAGCTCCGAGCCCGGCTTAGGCGCAAACAGCAACCCGAGCGTGGCGCCGATCAGCGTCCCCAGGCCGATGCCTGCCAGCAAATAGAGAATCCCGCTTCTTTCGTCATTGTCGTTCATTGTCTTCTTCCTCCATCGTGGTGTTCTCGCTCTTGACGAACGCGCCGTTCGACCGGCTCCTTTGGACTTTGGTCAGCGCGCCCTTTGCCGCTCCGGTCAATGCCCGCCCGCCTAATCTTAAAATAGCCCCCAATGCTCCGCCTGCTATTTTCGCCGCTCGGTCGGGCAACCCTCTAATCGTGCCGGCAATATTGTCCACCGTCTCCACCTTGTTGCGAATGTTGTCCGAGAGCGCATGAACGTTGGCCAGCGTGTCGGCGGCCTCTCTCAATGCTCTCTGCGTCTCTTGCAGCGCGGGCACCGTCTCGTCCAAAACCCGATCGATCTTGACATTGACCTCCTGTATGGCGGCCTGCGCCTTCTTTAGTTGAAGAACGGCAACAATCACCGCCCATACAAACGCCAATAGAGTAACCGAATGCAATACGATCAGCGTCAGCAACAAGCCGTTCATGCCGCTCTCCTCGCAATCACGCCTCCGCCCAAGACAGTCTGGCCTCGATAGAAGACCGCGATCTGTCCCGGCGCAATAGCGCGAACCGGACGACGAAACTGCACGTTGGCACAGTCTGACTGCAACCCGGGAACGACGATAGCGGGCGCCTCTGGCATGTTATATCGAATCTTTGCCTCGACGGCTATGGGTTCCTGCAAAGTATCCACGCTGCTCCATGTAACATTCTCGGCTGTCAACTCCCGCTCGTAGAGTTCGCTCTCAGCCCCGACCACAATCTCGTTCGTCTCGGGAGCGACCTTCAGCACGTAAAGCGGCGATCCGTTCACATTGAGATGAATGCGCCGCCGCTGGCCGACCGTATAGTTCGCAAAGCCCTCGTGACGGCCCAACCGCTTGCCGCTGGAATCGACGATGGCGCCCTCTTCGAACGCCTCGGGCGCCCGCTGACGCAAAAAGTTGTGATAGCCGCCGTTCTCGGCCACAAAGCAAATCTCCTGACTGTCCGGCTTGTTGGCCACCCACAGCCCTAGCTCGGTCGCCAACTGTCGCGTCTCGGCCTTATCGCGCATCCGGCCCAAAGGAAAGAGCGTGCGAGAAAGCTGATGCTGATCCAGCATGTAAAGCACGTAGGACTGATCCTTGGCCTTGTTCGCAGCTCTCAGCAGGTTCCAGCGGCCCGTCCTCGGGTTGCGCCGCGTTCGCGCATAATGTCCCGTGGCGACATAATCGCAACCCAGTTCGTCGGCCTTGCGCAACAGCGCGTCGAACTTGATAAAGCGATTGCACTGCACGCACGGATTGGGCGTGCGGCCGGCCAGATACTCGTCCACAAAGTCTTGAATGACCGTCTCGGCAAAGAGTTTTCGGAAGTTGAGCACATAGTGCGGGATACCGAGGCGACGGGCTACGCGGCGCGCATCCTCCACCGCGCCGAGCGAGCAGCAGCCGCTGTGCCGAGGGTCGGCTACCGTCTCCTGCCAAATCTGCATGGTGACACCGACGGCGTCGTAGCCCTGGCGCAACAAGAGGGCGGCGGCTACAGAACTATCGACCCCGCCGCTCATTGCCACCAGAACCGTCCCCCGCTTCTTGCTCATGAGCGCGTAGATTCTACCCGGTGAGGCCTATTGGAACGCCTTTGGCAGGGGTTCCAATAGACCTGCTCTTAAACTCAATCCCTCCTCGTTTTGTAGATACCGTCTCACTAGCTATTGTCCGTATTACGCCCTCGTCCCATTTTAAGGATGCCGGGAGGCAGGCTGGTCAACCAGTCTGTCAATGTACCGCGAGCGTCCTCGCGAGCCCATGCCGTGGGAACGCCAGGCTTCCGCCTGGCAGAAGAAACGGGGCCGCCCGAGAGGGCGGCGTTCCAGCGGCGTTCCGGTCAGCGGCTCGCGAGGACGCTCGCCCTCCCGGCTTGATTTGTACTCAAAATTGTGCTACATTTTGAAAAAATCCCGTTCGTGAGGGACGATTTCGGCTCGCGGGGACGCTCGCCCTCCCGGGCGGCGGCTAGTAGGGCCAGGCAGGAGCCTGGCGTTCCAAAGGCGGGCGTTCCGGTCAGCGGCTCGCGGGGACGCTCGCCCTCCCGGGCGGCGGCTAGTAGGGCCAGGCAGGAGCCTGGCGTTCCAAAGGCGGGCGTTCCCCGTCGAACGGGAATCTGCGAAAATGTAGCACAAAATTAGGTACGAATCACGACCTAGGATTCACTATTTGCAACCAACGGCCGTCGGGGTCGCGAAAGAGCGGGCAACCCTCGTCGCCGTCGTAATCGACCGGCGAACAGCCCATCGCCACCAGCCGACTGATCGCTCCAGGCAGGTCGTCCGTATAGACCACGATCGCAGCGCCGGACGAAGCGTAAGCATCGGCTTGGGGCGCGGAACCTGGCCTGATCAGAAGTTCGGTCTCGCCCGATTTCAGCCAGACGATGTTCGGACCCTGCTCGTCGATGCGCTCAAAGCCGATCGCTTCGTAGAACCGGCTCGTCGCGCCCACATCCTTTGCAAACAGTTCGATATGTCCAAACCTCATCGCCTCGCCTCCATCATCATCCCCTCGACAGCACCGAGCACATAGAGCGCTGCGCTTTCCGTGCGCAATACGCGCGGACCGACCGAAACGGCTTCCGCGCCTAACGCTACTATCCGCGCGGTTTCCGCCTCGCCAAATCCGCCCTCCGGCCCGATGATCAGCGTCAAATCCTCGGTAAGCGATAGCCGGCCCAGCCGCTCGATGCTCTCGCCCTCGTGCAGCAACAGCCGCCGACCGTCCGCGTTTTCCAACGCCGTCCCTATATCCCCCATATACTCCACGCTCGGGTAGCGCGCCCGAAAGGAAAGCTCGGCTTGCTCTCGCGCTATGGCCTGCCACCGACGCAATCGTTCGGCGCCCTTCCGCTGGTCCCATCGCACCACCGAGCGCTCCGTCGGAACAAAGACGATCCGCATCGCTCCGGCCTGCGCGCAGCCCTGTATCGCCAACTCGGCCTTCTCGCGACTGATGAGCGACTGTAGCACCGTAACTCGATACGGCAGCTCGGTCGCAGGCCAATGATCCTCCTCGATCACCCCCGACGCCTCGCCATTCGACGCACGTTCTAGCGCAACCACCAGCAATCGACCGTCGTTGGGCAGCGCCGAAACGCGATCCCCCGGCTTCAATCGCAACACCCGCACTATCTGGTGCGCGATGTCGGGCGGGAACTGAACCTTGCCGCCCTGTATGCTCTCCAAAGACACGAAAAAGCGAGGATAAGCACGAATGGAGGTCACTTCGAGAAAACTCCCGCCGTCCATGTGCGCCTCTTTCGCCTCTCTACCAACCGCAAACCGTTAGAAGCCAGCGCATTCTCCACCGACCGCCAGTTGCGACCGCTGATTCCTGAGGCGATATAGAGGCCGCCCGGCGCTAAATGCTCTGCAACCCGGCCCGCAGTGCGCAGATGAAAGAGCGTAATGATATTGCAAACGATCAGATCGAACTGGCCGGAAACCGCCGCCCACCCATCGCCCTCGATGACCTCCACTCGCTCCGAGACGCCGTTCTGCGCGCAATTCTGTCGGGCGATCTCCACCGCTATGGGGTCGTCATCGACGCCCAAGACCTGCCCGGCGCCCAGCTTGGCCGCAGCGAGAGCCAAAATGCCCGTGCCCGTGCCCAGGTCCAACACGCTCATCCCAGGCCGAACATGCGCGCTCAACAGCTCCAAGCAAAGCGATGTGGTGGGATGCCCGCCGGTACCGAACGCCATGCCCGGCTCGATCACGATCAGAATCTCTTCAGCCCCAGGCCGAAGGCGGCTCCAAGGCGGTTGAACTCGAATCCGGCCAAACCTGCGGCTGCGGAAGAAGCGCTTCCACGCTCTCTCCCAACCGTCCGCACCGATCTGATCGATAACAGCCGTACCGACCAGCGGCAGGCCTAACTCAGGAAACTCCTTGAACCTCTGTACAGCAGCAAGCGCCGATTCCCGTGCAATCAATGGGTAATAACCGACCACTTGGCCGGCACTGGAAAGAATCTCGCTACCGATCGCGCCGGTATCGGCCAGCACGCCCGCAATGGTTTCAAAGAGCGCATCGGGCGCTTCTACAGTCAGCCTCAGCCAAGCCGCATTTGCCACGGTGCGATTCTACCGCTACGAGGCTTCAACGTCGGTTCAGCATCGGTGCAGGGTCGGCGCCGCGTCGGTCGCGACCGATGCGGAAGCGACGTCCATTGGACGGCGAACCGGGGCTAACGGCCTAATTGATCGGGATTCAAACCCAAGAGATCGTCTGCTGCAAAGAGACCATCCTTGCGCACCAGTTGGCCGTCGAACCAGACCTCGCCGCCGCCGTAGTCGGGGCGCTGGATGCAGACCAAATCCCAATGCACGCCGGAGACGTTGCCGTTATCCGCCGCGGCGTAGGCTTGCCCGGGCGTCATGTGGAACGATCCGGCGATCTTCTCGTCAAAGAGCGTGTCGTTCATCGGATGGAGGATATGCGGGTTGAAACCCAGCGACCATTCGCCAATGTAGCGGGCGCCCTCGTCGGTGTCCAGTATCTGGTTCAGTTTTCTGGGGTTTCCGGCGCCGGGCCGGTCGCCGTCGTCCGCACAGGCCGCCTCGACGATCTTGCCTCGACTGAACTTAAAGGAGACGTTCCGATAAAGATTGCCCTCGTAGACCGAGCCGACGTTGTAGGTCAGCGTGCCCTCGACCGAATCGCGCACGGGGCAACTGTAGCATTCGCCGTCCGGCACATTGCGCAGGCCGACGCACGGCACGACACCGATATCCTTTATCGAGAAGGTCAGGTCCGTGCCCGGGCCGACCAGACGGACCTGGTCCGTTCGCATCATGCGATCGACCAGCGGCTGAACGGCGCGCTCCATTTTGGCGTAGTCCAGCGTGCAGACGCGAAAGTAGAAGTCTTCGAAGCCTTCTGTGCTCATGCCGGCCGATTGCGCCATGCCGGGGCTTGGCCACCGCAGGGCGACCCACTTAGTGTTGGGCACCCGGACTTCTTGGTGCACGGGCGTCCAGTATCGTCGGCGCATCAGTTGGTTTTTGTCGGAAGGCACGTCGGACATTTCGGCAAAGTTTCCGCCGCCGCGCACGCCGATGTAGGCTTGCATCTGCTCCATCCGCGCTCGATCCAGTTGGCCGATAAGGGTCATCTGCTCGTCGGTCGCGGTTTGATAGAGCGCGCGCAGGACGGCGACGGAGCGGGTCTCCACCAAGGGCAGCCCGCCGTGCTTTGCGATGGTGCGAATTAGGAGCGCGACGAAGTCGGGCGGCGCATCGAACGCTTCGATAAGGACTTTCTCGCCCGGTTGGACGCGCACGGAATGGGTTGCCAGCATCTCGGCCAGCGCTACCCATCGAGGATCGGTCACAGGATCTCTTCGGACGCCAGTTGGGTCAGCGAGGCGAAGCGGGCGCCCTTTTGCCGCAGCATTCCGACGGCCTCTCGCATGGCTTCGACGCAATCGCCATAGTCGCGGGCGGCCAGGCAGATCAGGGAGCTGCCCGCATCGAGGTGGTGCTCGACGATGGGGCGGACATGGTCCCAGCCCTCGTCTAGATAGGCCATTTTGCCCTGGTGCGTGGCTATGGGCGCTTCTAGAATCTTGGCGCTTCCCGCCTGCTTGGCGTCGTCATAACTGGGGTGGTAGGGTTTGTCCGGCGCGCCGTCCCAGTCCACGAACATTCGGTATTCGGCCGACGGCGCGACGCTCGAATCGACCAAGATGCCGATGTCTTCCAGATAGCGAAGGTCGGGCGGGATGAGCGCGAAGCCGCTGGCGCGGAACGCAGTCGGTTTGACATGGCACTGTTTCAAAACGTCCTTGCCCATTTGGATCAGGTGCGCGCGCTCCTTGGGGTCTTCGACATACCGCCCCTCGCCGTTCTTGAAGCCCAAGTGCAGTCCGAATTCGTGCCAAGAGGGGATGCGGTGGAGATATTCCTGATGGTAAAGGAGCATGTTGCTCATGGGGTCTTGTCCGGAAACGTGGATCAGCCAGGTCAGGGGGATTGTAAACTCTTCGGAGACTTTGACGAAATCCTTGGTGAAACATCGATTGTGCGAGGCGGCCTCGCAATCGACCGTTATGCTAACGACCGGCATAGCGAATCACTCTCCTCTGTGTAGGGTTGGGCGCCCGTTTCGAGCGCTGTCTGAATGCCCATTGGTTGGTGTGAATGGGATATTCGACGCGCCGCGCTGCAATTCCTGCAAGCGATTCTCTAGGCGCTGGTCGGGATGCTGATTCTAAACCGGCTGCCTTTGTGCAATTCCGACTCGACGGTGGCCGACCCGCCGTGCGCTTCGACTATGTGCTTGACGATAGAGAGTCCCAATCCGGTGCCGCCCGAATCTCTCGATCTAGCTTTGTCGGCGCGATAAAAACGCTCAAAAATACGGGGCAGGTCGGCAGAGAGAATGCCAATGCCGTCGTCCTCGACCTCCAGCCACGTTTGGCCGTCTTGTTCTCCGCCTCTTACAATGATGCTGCCGCCTGCCTTGTTGTATTTGATGGCGTTCTCTATCAGGTTGATCACCACTTGGGTCATCTGGTCGGGATTGGCGCTGACTGGGAGTTTCGGCGGCAGTTCGTCGATTATTGCGATACGGTCTTGTTCGGCTTCGCGCCGCTTTCGCTCGATGATCGCTCGTGCGATCTCGGTCAAGTCCATCGGTTCCTTGCGCGGCGGTTGCAGCTCGGCCTGAGACAGGGTCAGCACGTCGTCGGCGATGCGGGTCAGGCGTTCGGTCTCATCGACGATGAGGCTGAGGAATCGTTTACGATCTTTGACCGGCATATCGGGCTCGTCTTGCACGGTCTCGGCCAATGCGCGGACCGCGGCGAGGGGCGAGCGGAGTTCGTGAGAAACGTTGGCGACAAAGTCTCGACGGACTTGCTCCAACCGGCGCTGTTCGGTCTGATCGATCAGCATGACGGCGTAGGCGCTTTTCTCGCCTTGAAACGGAGGAAAAGGCCAGACAGACGCATAGAGGCGGCCTTCGGCCGGATAGTTGAGTTGGATAAGGCCGTTGACCTGCGCCGAGCGGTGGATGCAGCGTTGCAGCAAATGGCTCAAATCGGCAGAGAAGGTGAGCGCGACCAGCGAGCGTCCGTCGGGCGCGACAAACTGAAAGAACTGTTTAGCGGCTTCGTTGGCCATTTCGACCGTTCCGTCTTCTTTGCAGACGAAGATGGGGATTTCTAGCCCTTCGATGAGGGCGCGCCATTGACGGGCTTGAGATTCGAGCGCTCGATTGGAATCGTCGATCTGGGATCGGAGGTCTTGGATGGCGCGCTCTCTTCTTTGGCGGCGGCCTCTTTCCAGACTCCACAAGAATACAAAGATCGCACAGCCGAGGAGACCCCCGATGGCGGCCGCCCAAAGCGCGATCATGCTCCGGGACTAAATCGGTAGCCGCTGCCTCGCACGGTCTGAAGCCAGGTTGGTTGGGCTGGATTAGGCTCGACCTTAGCCCGCAACCATCGAATGTGCACGTCTACCGTGCGCGGCGTGATGTAGCTATTGAGGCCCCAAACACGATCCAGGAGCTGGTCTCGCGTGAACGCCTTGCCCGGATGAGAGGCCAAAAGCGCAAGCAAAGCAAACTCTTTGGGCGTCATCTGAAGCGGCTCGCCGTTTTTGTAGACGACTTTTCCGGTCAGATCGATCTCCACATCGCCAAACGCCAAACGCTCTTGACGCTCTTGGGGCTGGCCGCGCCGCAAGAGGCCCCGGACCCTCAGCATCAGCTCCTTCATGTTGAACGGCTTGGTGACATAGTCGTCGGCGCCCAGTTCCAAACCCGCAACCCGGTCCAAGTCGGCCGTCTTGGCCGAGACGAAGATAATGGGCGCGTTGCTGGTTTCTCGGATGACGCGACAGACGTCGAGCCCGCTTCGGCCCGGAAGCATAACGTCCAACACGACCACATCCGCCGGATCGGCGTGAAACTTCCTCAGCGCGCTTTCGGCGTCTCGCGCCAGATCGACTTTATAGCCTTCGCGCGCGAGGTTGTATTGAAGCATCTCGGCCATGACCGAATCGTCCTCGACGACCAGCAACCGGGCGGTTCTCTCTTCTGTCGCGGTATCAGCAGTCATGGCTCAAGATTACTTCTCGACGATGATCTCGACGTTAGCGCGAGGAATGGTCACCCTCGATCCATCCTCCAGCTCGGCTTCTAGGACGCGCACTAAAGTGCCCGATTCGACCTTTACAAGGTCTGACGGCAGCGCGGTTACCCGGCCAATGGCGCCAAAATAGGGTTCTCGAATGGCTCGGATGCGACCGCCGATCTCCAAAGTTTGAGCGCCATCGGCGCGGGCTGCAAGGTTCTCCGGTCGATGTCCGGGGGCGATGATCTCAGGGCGTATGACGCCCGCCCGGATCTGAGTAGCGCCATTGATCGAAACGGCGCGGCCTTCCAGCGCTTTGAGCAGTTCGAAGGTCTGGTCGGCCATGCGCACGTTGCCAAAACCTTCGGTGGCAATCAGGCTCAGCGGAATGTCCTCTTGGCCGGTAATCGCCACGCCGATATCCCGGCCTAGATAGGCGATGAGATCGGAGTCTTTCAACCCTCCAACCACGATTCCTAGGGCGCCGTTGGTCGCAGCCTTACGAATCGCTTCGGCGGTTACGCCCGATCCGCCCACCAGCACTTTGCCTTCGCATTGGGCAGGAATGTCCTCGGCGTTGAGCGCTTGGTCGGGCGAACTCGCAATCATCATCAGCGTGCCTTGTCGCTCGCCACCCACGCCAAAGATGCCCTGGATCAGCGCGCCTTCGGTCTCGATAATCGCGCCTTCTTCTGGCAGCACTTCGACAACTTTGCCGCTAATGTAGGCGAGGACTTCGATAACGGTAGGAGGTTCTCGAACGCCGACATGGCCAAAGTCGCCTTGGATCAACTCGACCGTGCCTTTGATCGGGGAGCGGGCCTGACCTTTGAACAGACCCATAAAACCCTTGGATTCGGCGATCAGTTGGTCCTTCTCGACCTCGTCGCCGACTTTGACCTTGAGCACATTTGGCAGATCTTTGGCCTCGATGCCCAGCTGGTCGGCAACGCGCACCGTCTGCATAATGCCGGGCAACAAAGCGCGCGCAACGACCGTATGCGGCTCGACGGTGTCGCCTGCGTTGACCAAAGTCTCGCCCTTGATCGGTAATCTTCGAGTTTTCTTGATGACCGTATGCGCGCTCACGGTCAATCCAGGAGTATAAGCTGCGCCCAATCGAACCCCCAGCAAATATCGAGTTTTTCTAATTCTACCAGAAGACGAAGGAATCTGCGGCTAAGAGGGTGAATATGCTATCCGGAGCGCCGTTGCTCCGGCGGTCGCAAGGCCGCCATCTCTACTTGGAGGTTTAACATGAAGCGGTTGCTTTTGGCCGTATCGGCGCTCTTTGTTACCAGCGCCCTTTTCGCCCAACCGATTCCATCGGTTTTCCCACCTTCTAACGCAGGCCCGCCTAGCTGGATTCAGGGCGGCCTTTGGTCTCAGCCGTGGGACAATGTGTCCCAAGGAACCGTTGCTCAGGACTTTCCAGACTTTCCGACCTTCTCGACGTACGAGTTTAACGACATGCGCGTGCCTGGCCCAGGCTGGAATATCACGTCGGTTCGCGGCGTGGGCTTCAATTCTGCCAGCTCAAATCGGGGCCTGAACGAAGATGTTCGGCTTCTGATCTCCTCTAATGCCAACTTCGCCAACCCGGGCACGATCTATGCCTTGGTGAGCGGAAAGTCGGTGTTGGATGCGGGGTTAGACACCTTGATCTTCGACGAGTTCAGCCTAAGCCTGCCGCGCGGCGACTACTGGGCTTCGATGTGGGTGCGCCGACCCTTCGGAGGCGGAGGCGGCCAGTGGTTCTGGGCTCGAACGCTGCCTATTCGCCTAGGCGAGCATATCTTCCACAACCCGGGCGGCGGGTTCGGCTTTGGCACTGCGCCAGTTCCTGGAACCACTGTTTTCGGTACGGCGGCCGATCAGAACATCAATGTTGCCGGCACGTTGGGCGAACCGTCTGGCGATGTGAACGGCGACGGCATCGTGGACGATTCCGACCTGGCCATGGTGCTAGAGGCGTTTGGCAACGACTGCGACGGTTGCGCAGAGGATGTGAACGGCGATGGCATCGTCGATGACAGCGATCTGGCAACCGTGCTGACCGAGTTTGGCCAGGAGAAGATGAAGTGCGAGGTTTCGGCCTTCAACGTGCCGACCAATCGGTCAGGATGCGTTAACGAAGATGCCGGAGGCGGCCGCCGCAAAGCAGGCGAGCGCTTCAACATGAACGCCGACTTCACCGGCAAGTGCGAGTGCTGCGAGTACCGACAATACGTCAAGGGCTTCTTTAAGTTCAACGGCGTCAATCTGGTTCACCGCCTCTGCGGGGAGAATCTCGACGAAAACAACTACCGTGAAGACGGTTTCGAGCAAGGCACCGACTGTCACCGATACGGCTATCGCGCTGACGCTTGGGGCCAGGCCAGCAACGACATCTATCAGGCGCCCAATCGGGCGACCGGCTGCGAGTACCGCGGCTTCGACTTCCCGGGCATTACCGCCAATGCGGGCAATACCTATGAGGTCAATCTGAGCTTCCGCGGCGAGATCGTAGACGTGTGCAACGGGAACAAGGTTGTCCGCACGACCACATGGACCGTCAAGTGCTCCGGCACGCTGTCGGCCGAAGAGGAGCCCATCTCCCAGCGAACCATCGAAACGAGATTGGACGGTCGAGACGTTACCGTTCAACTCAAGTCGATGGACGACGGGCGACTGATCGCGGTCGTTTCCATTCCCAATGGCGACGGCTCGCTGCCGCTCTTCTCCAACGACATCGACCTTTCGATCGGCAATCTGAAACTGAACAGCAAGACCGAAGGCCGCCTGATCGAGACCCAGATCTTCGTCTCGAGCAGCAGCCACTCGATCTATGAGTTCTCGCTGCCCGCCAACATGCGCGGCAAGGCGATGAAGATGAACCTGTCCGTTCGAGGGGAAACCGTCGGAATGATCGTAACGCCGTAAAACTGAGCGACAGGCCCGGAGGCCGGAGGGAGTCCATAGCCTCCGGGCCCGCTCGATCGTTCTCCGTAAACATCAGTCTACCACAGGGATTGTACAAATGTCAACCCCCTTTTGACTTTTCTGCGAAAATTCTCAAACCGACCCTTGCCGGAGTTATGACGACTGTGCCGTCCTGGTCTGTTCGTCTGACAGGGACCTTCGCCTTTATCAGCGCTTCTATCGTCTCGCGATGCGGGTGGCCGTGGACGTTTCGGTCGCCGCAACTGATAACGGCCAGTTTAGGTCGGACTCGCCGAAGAAAAGCCGAATCGGTACCGTCTGCAGAGCCGTGATGGGCGACCTTGAGCACGTCGGCTCTTAGGTCTGCGCGAGCCAAGTAGGCTTGACGCCTCTGTTCTTCCTGCATGTCTCCGGTAAAGAGGAGCCGGACGCCTCCCAACGTAACGCGCGCGACGATGCTGTTGTTATTGGCGTCGGAAGTTGTCCCTCTCAGCAATGGATCGATGGGAGCAAGAACATCTATGCGGCCGCCATCGAACGCCGTGCTGCGGCCTTTGCGAGCGACGACGATCTTGGCGCTCGATTCTTTCATCGCTTTTTGGAACTCTTGGGCAGACGGGGTCGCGTGTTCCAGTCCATTGTGCCAAACCTCAGCAACGCGCATTGAACGAAGGATGGAGGTCAGGCCGTCGATGTGATCGCTGTGCGGGTGAGTAGCGATCATCAGATCGATGCTTGTTACTCCGTACTCATCCAGTTTGGCCATCAGTTTGTGCGCTTGGTCGCCCGGCCCGCCATCGATGACGACTGTCTCGCCCGTGGGAAATCGAACGACGGCCGCATCCCCTTGACCAACGTCCACAAAAGCAACGTACCCTCCGTCGATCGTGGGCCTTGGGGCGATGAGCCGCCATGCTCCATATATCAGCGAACCGAAGACTGCGCTGAGAAGCAGGTACCGAAACAGGCGAGCCAAGGACTATCCCTTGTTCAGTCGGAATCGCGCGGCATCGGCTTCGGGGGAGCCTTCGTGCTCCTCAACGATCTGGCGCAACACTCGGATCGATTCTTGAGTTCGTCCGAGCGGCGATCGATAGAGGTTGGCAAGCCTCAGCATCAGGCTGGCTCTACCGGGTATGGTGCGAAATGCTCGAACCATGCCGTCCATCAGCAAAGCCGCAGCCGCCGCGTCCTTCTGACCTAATGCCCACGAGACCAGTTGTTCGATCTCGGTGGGCTGGCAAGCGTCCAGAGCGCCTAACAGCATCAGACGCCGAGCGCACAGCATCGCTTCGTCGTATCGTTTGGGCGAGAGGGCCAGGCACTGTCGCAAAGAGCCTGCGTAGTTTTCCGCCGCCTCGACCTTGTTGCCAAGACAGTCCCAAGCTTCCGCATAGAGGCGCAGCGCCTCTGCGTCGGGCGGAACGCGCTTGACCAAAGGCTCCAAGCACTTGATCGCCGCGGTCGGGTATGCCTGGCGCAACTGCTCCTCAGCCTCGTGGATCAAGAGGTCGCGCTCGCCCTGAGCGCCCGCGCCCCAAAAAGCGGCGATCAGCAGTCCGGCCAGAAACCCGCTCAGGTGCGCCCAATAGCCGATCGGTCCGCCTTCAAAGTGAGAAGCGCCGATCGTTGCCCCCACAGCCTGCCAGATCGCCCATGCCAGCACCGCAAGCCAAATGGGCACCAGAGCCCCTGCGCGCGTAAACGAAACGAACCGCAGCCGGGCCCGATAGAAACGCAGGGCAAAGTAGCCGACCAGCGCCGAGATAGCGCCCGATGCGCCGACCAAGGCTTGGTCGGCCAAGTTTGGATGAAAGCCCACGCCGAGCGCATAGTGCCCGCCGACGGACGCCAAGCCCCCAATCAGATACAAGGCGAGCAGTTTTCGAGCGCCTGCAGCCGCCTCGACGTAGTGGCCGAACAGCCACAAAAAGAGCATGTTGGCCGAAAGATGCGGAAGGTGCGCATGGACGAAAAGACTAGAGAAGGCCGAATGAAGATTAGGATGGGACGGCGTGAAGCCGAGCGAGCGCAAGGTTTGCTCGGAACCTATCGTGAAGATTCCGACTGCGACGTTGACCGCAATTAGAGACAAAACTGCCCAAGGCGCGCGACGGAAGGTAGCGACCATGATTATTCAAGGTTAAGCGCTGAGCGCCTCGTCCGGCATGTCGAAATTGGCCGAAACGGACTGTACGTCGTCATGCTCTTCTAACATGTCGAGCAGGCGCAATAGTTTCTCTGCAGTGTCCCCTGAAACCTGCACGAGATTGGTCGGCGCCAGGCCCAGTTCTGCGCTCTCCATCGAGACGCCCGCGTCCTCTATGCTCTGTCTGACGGAGTAAAAAGCATCCGGACCGGTAATCACCACATAAGCGCCGTCCTCTGCTTTCACATCTTCTGCGCCCGCTTCGAGAGCGATCTCTATGACCTGTTCCTCGGTGGCGCCGTTCTGGGGGATGAGAATAGTTCCCTGCCGTTGGAATTGCCAAGAGACGCTGCCCGCATCGGCCATGTTGCCGCCGTACTTGCTAAGAAGGTGCCGAATCTCCGAAACCGTGCGATTCTTGTTGTCGGTCATGCACTGTACAATGATCGCTACGCCGCCCGGGCCATAGCCTTCGTACAGAACTTCTTCGTACTGTACGTCGGCGATTTCGCCCGTGCCCTTTTGGATGGCTCGCTTGATATTGTCCGCCGGCATCGAGGCTTCTTTGGCCTTTTGCACGGCCAATCGCAAGCGGGGATTGCTCTCTGGGATGCCGCCGCCGTCCCTTGAGGCAATGGTTATCTCGCGCGCCAGCTTGGTAAAAAGTTTGCCGCGCAGGGCGTCCTGCTTGCCCTTGCGAATACGGATGTTATGCCACTTAGAATGCCCGGCCATCGCGATTTATGATACCCGACGCCATTATTCGCCGAAGCAGTAGAGCCGCGCCGCAAGATAGGCCAATGTCGAACGGGCTGATCGGTCGAGACTAACGCCCGTCTCGGTGATCGCGTCCGCAACAGAGCCGTGTTCGGGATCGTACAGCGCTTGGTCGAGTTCGTTTTCGCCGTGAAACCAATCGAAGCAGCGCGCGGTGTGCTTTTTGGGCGATTGATAGCCGGTAGCGCGATAGTACTCCCAGCAAACCATGGCCAGCACGGCGGCCTCCGCAGTAAGTTGATCAAAATGGGCGCGAGAGCCGGCGATGTGGGGCCTTCGCTGATCGCCATAGAGCATTAAGAACCCGTGCGAAGAGGTTGTGAACTCGACTAAGAAGTCCAATGCTTCGGTCGCCGTCTCGATCCACTCAGGCTGCTCGAAGGCCACGCCCAGTCGTAAGAGCGCCTGCGGAAGGACTGTACCATATGCACAGATCGCGGCATCGAACCATCGCCACTCGGGCTGTCGGTTTTCGCGGTACAGGTTAAGAAGTTTTCGGCCTAACGCGCGTCCGAAATCGACCGAAGGTTCGTGAAGACTCCAGACGCATTGCGCAACGAGATCGTCTATCGTTTCTTGCAAGGGAAGAAGCGACTCCGCCCGTTCGATCGCGGACTGGGCGAGGTCCGATTCGGGCATGGACAGTATCAGTTCCGATAGGCCCTTTCGCCAGAAAGCGATGCCGACTTGATCGACGTCTTGACCGTTCCATCGGAGCGATACATCGGCGGCGCGCTCTGCGTCGTTGGGGCGCCCTGCGGATGCAAGAAGACTGGCGACGCTCAAACCCAAGCCCTGCTCGAAGGCTCGGTAGCCTCCCTCTGGGTCGGGCGATCCATGATGCGCCTTGGCATAGTAGCCGCCAGGACCGGCCATACGGTCCAAGTGCCGCAAGTTCAGAGGAGGAAGCGGCTTCATTCAATCGGCCTCCATGAAGGCTTTGATAGCAGGCTTGAGATGGGGTTTGACGCGCTCGACCAAGAACGAGTCGTGCCCCCAAGGCGAATCGATGCAAACGTGGTCGGCCTGTTTGCCAAGATCGGTCAGCATCCTGGCGCACGCTTCGTGCGGCTGGCTGGGAAAGAGCCAATCGGACGTGAAACTAATGAATCGCATCCGGGATCGAACGCGCTTTAGAGCCGTTTCGAGATGGCCGCCGCCAAACTCCTCGGCCAGGTCGAAAGCGTCCATCGCTTGGGTAATCCGCAGGTAGCAGTAGGGATCGAACCGATCCACGAAAGTCCGCCCCTTGTGCTCCAAGTACGATTCCACCTGAAACTCGCCTTGTTCGTTCCTCTCGCGGCCAAACTTGAGCGCGAGGGCCTCTTCGGAGAGATAAGAGACGTGCGCCAATTTTCGAGCGGTTGCCAAATCGTTGGGCAACGCCTGGCGCTGAATGTGGTTGAGGGCAATGACCATCGCGCTGGCGGCGGGCGCAGCGGCGATTACGCACGCTCGGTCGACCCAATCTGGCCAAGCAACCGCCCAGTAGAACGCGGTCATTCCGCCTGTGGACCCGCCAACAACGCCGTGAAGACGATCGATTCCCATTCGTTCAAGAACCGTGCGTTGCAGAATTGCCCAATCGCCGACGGTTATAACGGGAAAGTCGCCATCGTATCTGCGTCCAGTAGTAGGATTAATCGAGTTGGGTCCGGTAGTGCCGTAAGGACTTGCCAAAACGTTGATGCAAATCAGAAAGAAGCGATCGGTGTCGAGCGCCTTGCCCGGACCGATATAAAGATCCCACCAGCCCGGTTTGCGGTCGTCGGGCGAGTGTCTGCCTGCGGCATGAGCGCCGCCCGAAAGGGCATGACACACCAAGATCGCATTGGATCTCGCCTCGTTGAGCGCGCCATAAGTTTCGTAAGAAATTTCTACGTCCGGCAAGCGGGCGCCGCTCTGGGTAACGAACGGTTCTGCCAGCGCGATGCGCTGTGGAACGACCAGACCGATTTCGCCCTCTTCGGAGCGATGGAACGCCTCCCCCATGGCCGCCTATTATAGCAGGAGAAGTCCGGGCAAGGTCGAAACTATGGGCGGGATCGTTCCCAAGGAGCCGCCATGAACGCTTTCGAATATGTTGCGCCGACATCGATAAAGGACGCGATCGCCGCGCTAAACCCCAACGCAAAGCCGATGGGCGGCGGCATCGACCTTGTTCAAGAGATCAAGGATGAGATTATCGCGCCGGAGCGAGTGGTCAACCTGAAGACCATTCCCGGCCTGACCGAAATCCGAGCCGACAACCGGGGCGTTACTTTTGGCGCTCTTTGCACGCTCAGCGCGATCGCGAATCATGCACAGGTCAAAGCACGCTTTCCCGGCATTGCTCAAGCGGCGGCCAGCGTCGGATCGCCCCAAATACGAAACGTCGGAACGATTGGCGGCAACCTGTGCCAGCGTCCCCGCTGTTGGTACTATCGCGACCATGCGGTCAACTGTATGAAGAAGGGCGGCCCGAAGTGCTATTCCGTGGCGGGCGAGAACCAGTACCACGCGATTTTGGGCGGTGGGCCGTGCTTTATCGTGCATCCCAGCGACCTGGCGCCCGCATTGATGGCCTATGGCGCGCAGGTTACGATCGCCGGTCCCAAGGGCGAGCGCGAGATGGACTTGGCAGAGTTCTTCGTGCTGCCGTCTAAGAAAGTAACGGTCGAGAACATCCTGGCGGCCGACGAGATTGTAACCAAGGTCTTTGTGCCCGCTGGAACGGCGAACTCGGCTTACGTCAAAGTGCGAGAGCGGGAGTCGTTCGATTGGGCTTTGGCCAGCGCCGCCGTGGCGCTGACGATCAGCAACGGCGTCTGCGAATCGGCCAAGGTCGTGATGGGCGGAGTGGCACCGATCCCATGGCGAAGCCCAGAGGCCGAGGCGGCGCTGAAGGGTAAGAAAATCGACGACGCGGTCGCTTTGGCCGCTGGCGCGGCGGCAGTGAGCAAGGCCATCCCGATGACCCAGAACGCCTACAAGATGCACATCGCCAAGAACGCCGTGCGCGAAGCCGTGCTGCTGGCGGCAGGGTTGGCTGCCGGTTAGGGTTGTCCGGGATAGGGCAACATCACGACCGAAGCGCCATGGCTAACGAGTAGTTTCTTGCCGTCGGGAGAGAATGCCGCACTTGGCCCACCGTAGCCGCCCATAACAGGAATCTGTCTCACCAGGGAGCCATCATCGATGCGCCATATTGCTACGTTCGGCCCAGTTCGGAGTCCTGTCAGGTATTGTCCGTCCGGCGAGAATCCAAAGGCGGAGAGATTGGTCGGCATTGCCATGGTACTCATGGTAGACCCGTCTGAAACTCTTACAACCCTAACCGTTCGAACTGTTCCTGAACTTATGTTGCCGGCCACTAAAGCGCCATTGGGCGAAAGGACGATATTTTGAAGCTGAGAGTTCAGCACGATTCGCAAAGGGTTGCCAGTCTCAATTGCTCGCTCGACAACCCGGCTGCCACCTGTTAAGTAGGAATTGCCGCCTGGAAGAAACTGCAAGCCCCTCGCGCTTTCGCCTGACTGTGTTAGATTATAAAGCAGTCTCCCTTCTTCCAACTCTATACAATCAGCCCTCGACCAGGAAAGTTCCTGCCTACTTCCTCTTCCGCGTCGCTGCCATGATCTCGTGCCGGACGTCTTTGGGCCAGCGCTCGATCGCGTAACGGAGCGATGTGCGCGGGGTCTTTTCACCCTGCTCCAACAAGAACGCCTTTAGCCTTTCAGGATCGGTCGTGCCCGCCTCTCTCAGCATCCAGCCAACCGCCTTGTGGATGAGGTCTTCCCTATCCCATTGCAGGCGCACTGCCTGAGCATAGCCTTCGTCCAACCATCGGCCCCGGCGGACATGAGGGATCAAACCCACCACGCTGCCGCGCCTTAACCACAACACATCCGATTCGGCCCAGTCCAATACTCTCGGCAACAGGTGCGGGTACGTGCCAATCAGCGGCGCGGTCAATTGGGGCGAGATCGTATCGACCGCCCACCAGTCGGTGGAGTAGTCGCGCAGCCAGATTTCGAGGCTCTCGATCAAGTCTTCAGGAAAGCGGCGCTTGAACTTGCCCAAGCGCTCAATACCGAGCAACTTTGCCTCTACGAACGGCTCGCGCATCATCAAATCGCAGTAGTCGCGCGCCTCTTGGTATCCCCAGTCCTTCAGATGCTCTGCGCCCAAGTCCTTGGCGATCTGACGCATTTCGCTCGCGTAGAGGCCAAAAGCTCGAACGGGATGCTTCGAGTATCGCTGTGCCAGCTCGTCTCCGTTCGGTCTTCCGGCGGCTCTCAGCATCTCGATGGTCAGTTTCTTGGCTTCCTTTGGCGTCGTCATGCCCTATTATGCACTCGCTGGTATACTCCAATCGTCATGTCGGCCTATCTTGTCCTGGAAGATGGTACCGTCTTTGAAGGGCATCCATTGGGCAAGAGCGGCTCTGTCGCGGGCGAGGTCGTGTTCAATACGGGCATGACCGGCTATCAAGAGGTCTTGACCGATCCATCCTATGCGGGCCAGATCGTCGTCATGACCTATCCCCTTATCGGCAACTACGGGCTGAATCGCGACGACTTCGAATCAAGCCGAGTGCAGGTCGCGGGCTTTGTGGTGCTTGAGGATTGCGATGCGCCCTCCAATTGGCGCGCTCGCTCGGCGCTGCACGATTTTCTTGCCGAGCACGGCGTCGTCGCCTTGTCAGGCATCGATACGCGCGCTGTAACATTAAAGATCCGTGAGCACGGCGCGTTGATGGGAATGATTTCGGAGCGCCCCAACGCGATCGATGCATTACAGTCCGCGCCTCGCTACGACGATCAAGACTTTGTCTATCAGGTTACAACGTCCAAACCATACGGCTGGGGGCGATATGGGTACGAAACCGAGCCTGGGGACGGAAAGGGATACAAGGCGCGAGCGGTCGTTTTGGACTGCGGGCTGAAATGGAACATCTTGCGGCGATTGGCCGGTTTGGGCGTGCATTCGACCGTAGTACCGGCCACAATGAGCGCCGATGAAATTTTGGAGATGAATCCCGACGGCCTGTTTCTGTCGCCCGGCCCGGGAGACCCCGACCGTCTGGACGACGTTGTCAGCACGGTTCGCGATTTGATCGGCAAGCGACCCATGGCGGGAATCTGCTTGGGTCATCAGATGATCTGCAAGGCTCTGGGCGCCCAAACCTATAAGCTAAAGTTTGGGCATCGAGGCAGCAACCATCCGGTCAAGGATTTGAAAACCGGGCGCATCGCGATTACCTCGCAAAACCACGGCTATGCGGTCGATGTCGAGAGTTTGAAGGGCACGGGACTCGAACTCACCCATATCCAATTGAACGACGGCACGGTGGAGGGCGTTGAGAGCGAGGAGTTGAACCTCACCACGCTTCAATATCATCCCGAGGCCGCGCCCGGCCCATGGGACAGCCGACCGTTCTTCGAGCGGTTTGTGCAATCTATGGATAAAAGCAAGCAGGAATCCCAGGTTTAACGCATAAAGATATGCCTGCGTTGCCGTCGGACGGAGGGAGCTCGTTCCACAGGGACGCTCCGGCATCTTCCAAGGTACTGGGAGCGTCCCGCCCTCTGCGATGGGGCGCGATCTTGATTCTTATTCTAGGCGTTTTCTTAAGAATCGCTAGTCTGGGCGCCGATCCGGACTGGCGATTGGACTGGAATCCCGGGCTGCTGACCGACGAGGCGTTCTACGCGCACAACGCCCGCAACTTAGCGCTGTTTGGTCAAACCCGTTTGGACGAGTTCAACAACATGATCCTCAGCCCGATCGTTCATGGGTTGCAGGTGTTGGTCGTTAAAGCATTTGGGGTCGGCTATATACCGATTCGAGCGATTTCCGTCGCTATGTCGCTTATGGGGATCGCTCTGTTCGGTCGTCTGCTCTTCTTGATGTTTCGAAACAGCGCGATCGCCTGGTTGGGAGCGGCTTGGCTGGCGATCGATCACGCTGCGCTGCTCTTCTCCCGAACGGCGCTCTTAGAGACCCCGGTCGCTTTCTTCTGCGTTGCGTCGGCTTGGGCGTTGGCCGAGGCCGCACATCGTTCGAATCGTCCTTTGGCCGTACTTTCTGCGGTCTTGGCCGTATGCGCGATCGCGACCAAAAGCACGGCGGTCGCCTTCCTGATTGGGCTTCTAGTAGCAGCCTGGCCGATGCGCGAGATTCGCCGCCCGTTTGCCGTCGGAATGTTGAGCGCTTTGGCAGTGTGGGTCGGTCTGTGGGTTCTTCCGAACTGGGACGAGTGGGCGCACATGCAGCGCTACTACCTCGCCGTTCAGGGCCGTCCGAAAGACCTTTGGGGACAGTGGCTGGCCATTCAGCGCGGGGTGTTCGGCGAGCGGTACGGCCTGAGTTACTTTATGATGCTGCACGCGCCGATCGTTTGGGGTCTTGCGGTGTTGCTAGCGGCCGCTTTGGCCTCGGGCGGACTTTGGAACCGTTTGAGCGGGCTGGAGCGGCTCGCGGTCGTCTGGTTTTGGCTGACTTGGGCACAGATGGCGCTGATCCGCGTGTCGCCCACTCGCTACATGGCGGCGGCATGGCCCGCGCTTGTCATCTGTGCGATCGTGCTTGTTGCGCGCTGGCCAGAGGTCAGAGCGGCGCTCTCCCAGAGGACGAAACGGGCGATCTTGGCAAGGTCGCTCGGCTTTGCATGGCTCATCTACCTGCTTAGTCTGGCATTCATGCCGACCTACCAATGGCGCGCGCTGAGGTATCCGGCGCTAGAGCCGGATTTTCAGATACGTCTGCTAGCCTTTGCAGTTCTGCTTGGATGGCTGATCGCCCTCGCTGTTCCTCGGCTTCGCCTAACTTGGAGATGGACAACGCCCGCGCTATTGGCAATCGCGATATTCCTTAATGCTCGGTGGTTGACAACGTACTTTAGCGATCTTCGGTATGAAATTGCAGAAAAGGACGCGACAATCTCCTCGCGCTTACCGACGGGAAGCGTTCTCCAGGGCGTTGCGTTCGAGTCGCCCTTCCGTTACTTCTTTACGTTTAAGGGTCTTTGCAACTGGCGCCAGCCGCCCGAGGCCCTCGGCGCCACCCACCTGCTGCTGCTGGGCACGGACGAGACCGTTACCCAAAAACAATTCGATGCGCTTGAGCGCTGGGAAGAACTGGCCGACATTAGCGGCGTGGAACAGAGGCTGTTCTCCGGCGATGTCGGCCCTTATCAGTACGTCGTCTACGACGCTCCCTAAAGCGTAACGCGCGCAAAATCGAGCGCCTGGCCGCAGGGGCAGTCCCGCTCTTTGGGAATCTGCGCGATCATGCCAAAGATCACCTTTCGAATGCGCTCGGCGTTCTTGTGAAACACGTGCATGACCTCTTGGGCATTGACAGGAGAGACCTCGCCCTCGGCCACCAAACCGCTGTCGTAGTCGGTGATGAGCGAGATGTTCACCACGCACATGGCCAATTCCCTGGCCAGATAAGCCTCTGGATATTGGGTCATATTGATCACTTCCCAACCGTTAGAGGTGAACCATTTGCTTTCGGCCTTGGTCGAAAAGCGCGGGCCCTGGATGATAACGACCGTGCCCTTGTCGTGAACTTCAATGCCCTCGGTTCGCACCGCGTCGATGGCCAGGCGCCGCAAGGTCGGACAGTAGGGGTCGGCGGGCGAGACGTGATGCACGGTCGGACCGTCATAGAAAGTGTCCTTGCGCCCGGTCGTTCGATCCACATATTGATCGCAGACGACAAAATCGCCGGGCTTGACGCGCGCCTGAAGGCTGCCGGCCGCACAGGGACTGACGACGCGAGCAACGCCGAGCTCCTTCATCGCCCACAGATTGGCGCGGTAGTTGATCATGTGGGGCGGGATCGAGTGCTGACGGCTGTGTCGAGGCAAAAACGCGACGCGCCGACCCGCAATCTCGCCGATCGAGACCATGTCGCTGGGTGAGCCGTAAGGCGTGTCCACCTTGACCGTCTCGACATTCTCCAAAAACGAGTAGAATCCGGAACCTCCAAAAACGCCTATTTCAGCTTGAGCCATTTATCGTTGATCTCCTTGTTTCTAAGTTGTTCAGCGCATCCTCCGCCGCGCGCTGTTCGGCTTCCTTCTTGCTGCCGCCTTCGCCAACGCCCAGCACGTCGCCGCCCAAACGGGCCTCGACGACGAAGGTCAGCATGTGCGGGTCTCCGCGCTCATCGATCACGCGGTAAGTGGGCGCTTGCCGCCATGTCGCTTGGGTCGCCTCTTGAAGAAGCGATTTGAAGTCCTTATGAGGCAAATCGCCCGAGATCGCTTGTTCGATCGCCTCGCGCAATGTCTCCAGAACGAATTTTTGCGCCTGCGTCCAACCTCGATCCAGATAGACAGCCGCCACGACAGCCTCATAGGCGTCCCCAAGAATGGATGGTTTTTCTCTTCCGCCTGCGGCCTCTTCGGCCTCGCTGATCATCGTCAATTCGTTAAGGCGTATCGATTGGGCTGCGATGGCTAACGACGCCTGTTGCACAATACTGGCCCTTGCGCGAGAGAGATGTCCTTGGTCCCAATCCGGGCGGCGGCGATACAGTTCTTGCGAGACGACCGCGCCTAAGATCGCATCGCCCAAAAACTCCAGCCGCTCGTTCGAGAGTTCGGCGCGACCGTTGGTTTGCGAACGGTGCGTGAGCGCTAATTGGAGGAGCGACTTGTTCTTAACGGGGATTTTGCTGTGCCGCGAGAACCACACGGCGAATTATACCTTTTGGCAGGAGGGCGCGCTGGCAGGAGGCGATGCCGCCGCATCGATATTGATAATTAGTTATTATTACTCCAAATAAACCGTCGCCGTCAAGCTGCCGCTTCTTGGCTTTCTGCCGGGCGGAAACTTGAGCGCCACTCGCTTGCCCACTAGATCGCCCAACGCCTCCCGGTAGCCGTTCGCAAACCTCGGCCGCACCACCAGCCCGCTGTCCAGCCGCAGTTCCCCGTTCTCGATAACGTCTATTACGACGTAGCTTCGATCGCCCTTCCGGTCTTTCTGAGACACTCGAGAGCCAAACCTCAATGCCCTCGGATCGATCTGGGCATCCATTCCGTGCGGGTCCTTATAAAGATACGGGAGCCTCGCGAATCTTTCTTCGCGATCAAACAACGATTCGATCTTCGCAAATTGAAGATCGGGCGGCTGATCGAACAAGCCGCCGTTTAGACGCGACCCAATAACCGTCTCGCACTCCGGATTCAACTCGACCCCGATCGAGTCGTGACCCAATTCGTGCGCCGCAACGCATATCGTTCCCGACCCGACAAACGGATCCAACACGGTTTCGCCCGGGAACGCGAACATCTTTATCAGTCTCCTGGGCAGTTCTACAGGAAAGGGCGCCAGATGCGAGTTCTGCTTTTCGCCCGGAAAGCTCCAGTGTCCCGCAAAGTAGGCGTTCCAATCGTCGGTCGTCAACCTCGACTGTGCTTTTTGCGCATCGGTGGGTTTGGGCGGTTTGCCCTGCTTCTTGAACAGCAAGATGTGTTCGTAATCGATCTTAACGATCCCGTTTCGCGGATAGGGAAACGATCCCATGATCGTGGCGCCGCCCGTGGTATTCGTCGTAGTTACCTTTTGCCAGATGATCGTGCCCATGTAGTCCATTCCGATCGTCTCGCAAAAGCGTATGATCTCCGACTGAATGGACACCACCTTGTACCGGCCATAAACGACCGAGCGGGCAAATTGGTCTCCAATGTTGATGCACATCCGACAACCCGGCGCCAAGGCTCGATAGCACCCGAGCCAAACCAGGTTCAGATTGTTGATGTAATCCGCGTAGCTCTCGCCAAAGCCGATCTGGCCTTCGTGGCCATAGTCTTTCAACTGCCAATAGGGAGGGCTTGTTACGACCAAATGCACCGATTCGGGCGCGAGAAAGTCTAGATTTCGAGCGTCGCCCAAGTACACTCGGTGGCTGGTCATCAAGTGGATTCTACCTTCATCTATGGAACAACCAGGCAGGAGGTGGAGCCGCCTTGGTCGATAGCGCGCGTCTGGGCGACGCATTGCCGGAGTTTGCACAGGAGCTCTTCTGCCTGCTTCAGAATCTTGGGCGGGCCGACCTGGCCGTGCAAGCGCCCACCCTGTTGCTTTTGCGAGGATGCGACTGCAAAGACCCCTTCTGTTCGTCGTTCCACACTGCGCCGCCGACCGAAGATAAGCAGGAGATTGAATCGATCCACTTGGCCTCTGAGGCGGGCCTGGTGATTGTCGATGTGTGCAATGGCCGAATCGTCTATGTCGAGTCGCTCTACCGCCCCGATGTCAAAGCGAAAATCAGCCAAATCTTTCCGAAGTTGGAGGACGACCGGCCTAAAGACGAACCCGATCCCCTTCGTACAGCGCCTTAAGCTCTAGCCGGTCGCAACCGAGGAGGTCGCCCTTTGATCTTGCCTTCGCCAATGCCTTGACCACGATCGCCTGTCCGCCGCCCACTTCCAGCTGTCTGCCGGTTACCACTGCCCAACTTCTCTCCTCGATTCCGATGCCGGTCAGGTTGGGACGCTCGATGACGGCCGTAATCAATCGCATCAGCCGGTCTCGAGCCAGGAAATGCTGGTCGGCGATTATGCCCGGCAATAGTCCCAGCCCCTTGGAGACCGGCGCGCCGCCCTTCTTGAACGGCGCCGGCGCTGCTCCGGTCGGCATCATCTCCCCCATCAGCGAACAGCCTGCGCTGGTGCCGCCCACAACCGCGCCTTTCGCTAGCGCTTTTCTCATCGCATCCGCCACTGGGCTTTGATCCGAAAACCGTTCAAAAAAACGATTTTGGTCGCCTCCCGGCAGATAGATGCCTTTCGACTTCTCGATTAGAGCGGGTAGATTGTCGACTCCGTGCTGGACGTTTCGAGCGCCGTTTTCCTTCCAAAAGTCGACCGAACGTTTGCCGGCGGCATCGGCGTCTTCTGAAGAAAAAGCCAAGATCAAGATCAGCGCGTCGGGACCGCCTGCCAGAGAGATAAACCTCTGCATGGCTTCTGGCGGGGTCGATCCGCCTCCGATCAGCATCACAGATCCCATCGCTACGGATAGATGCCGCGAATTTCGGTCGCATCGGCCACGCGCTTGACGCCGATCATGTAGGCCGCAATGCGCATATCGACGTTCTTCTCTTTGCTCATGGCATACACGTCGCCAAAGCTCCGCTTCATCATCTCGGTCAAGCGGTCATTGACGTGCTTCTCGTCCCAAAAGAAGGCTTGAAGGTCTTGCACCCACTCAAAGTAGCTCACAATCACGCCCCCGGCATTGGCCAAAATGTCGGGAACGATGAAAACGCCCTTCTCGTTCAAGATCGCGTCCGCATCGGGCGTTACCGGTCCGTTTGCGCCTTCCACGATCAATTTTGCCTTTATGCGATTGGCGTTGCCCTCATTCACCACGCCGTGAGTCGCACAGGGCGCCAGGATGTCGCATGGTAGCTCGAGCAGTTGCTCATTCGAGATGAGATCGGCATCTCGATAAGCCTGCAGGCAGCCGTCGCGACCGGCGCAGTGCATCAGGCTCGGTATATCCAGCCCGTTGGGATTGTAGATTCCGCCCATCGAGTCGCACACGGCGACAACCTTCGCGCCGGCCTTGTGCATAAGATGCGCGGTAACCGAGCCCACGTTGCCAAACCCGTGAACGACGACCGTGCTGCCCTCTAGCCCCATGCCCAGCGCCTTGGCGGCTTCGCCCGCGGCCACTGTAACGCCTCGTCCTGTGGCCTCGACGCGCCCTTCCGAGCCGCCGACGGCCACCGGTTTGCCGGTAACAACGCCCGTAACCGTGTGGCCCCGATGCATGGAGAAGGTATCCATGATCCACGCCATAATCTGAGGATTGGTGCCGACATCGGGCGCCGGAATGTCCGATTCGGGGCCCACAATGATGTTGATTTCGGTGATAAATCGGCGCGTCAGGCGTTCCAATGCATCGCCCGAAAGTTTCTTTGGATCGCAGACGACGCCGCCCTTCGCGCCGCCATAGGGGATGTTGGCGACCGAGCACTTCCAGGTCATCCACATAGCCAAGGCGCGGGTCTCGTCCAGGGTCGTATCGGGATGATACCGGATTCCTCCCTTGCTCGGCCCGCGAGCTACGTTATGCTGAACGCGGTAGCCTGTGAACATGTTGACCGATCCGTCGTGCATCTTGACGGGAAAATTGACGGTCAACTCTCTCCGGGGCATCTTAAGGACTTCAAAAAGAGTGCGTTCGTAGTTCAGATGTTCAAACGCGATTTCCAACTGCTTGACGGCCATATCGTATGCGGAATGTTCCACTTTGGTCGGCTCCTCTTTGAGCATTTGCTGCATCGCTGCATTCCTCCTCAACATATTCTGGCCGAAATCGGCTATTCTTCGGATGGTCGGAACCATCTTTTGACCAGCGCCATGGCGGGAAAGGCCAGTATCGCGTTGACCAAAGCCGCGCCGCAGGCGGCAGAAATCTGGCTGCGCCATCCCGAACTGGGCGCAAAAAGAAACAGCCCGAGTTCGGCCGTCATAACGACCGCGATAGCCGCTACGCTCGGCGTCAGCGGGTGGTGCTTGGCCAATCTTGACGGCAACAGACCCGCTACAAAGCCGGCAAACGTCCGGCTGGCGATATGGCCGCCTAAGGCAACCCCGGTCGCCGAGCCTTCGGCCAGTCCGACAAAGAAACCAGCCCAGGCGCCCGTCGCCGATCCAGCCGAAGCGCCGATCAGCGCAATCGCCAGCATCCCAAGATGCGGCGTAAACAGGCCCAAAGAGAGCTTTGCGCCCAACGCGCCCTGAAACGCAACCGCCGCTAAGGCGATTACGGCGGCACGGATGACCGCGCCGCTATGCGACCACGGTCCCGACCATCGCGAGCGCCAAGACCTGCGATCGTAAATCTGTTCCGGCGAGCGCCGCACCGTCATCTTGACAGCGCTCGCTACTTGATCAACACCAGCGCAAGCCGTTCGTCCTCGAAGGACGCGAACGGTTTGACCAGCGCTTTTCTAACGGAAAGCCGCGTATCGTCCCAGACTTTTTCTATAACGCCGATGGGGATGCCCGCAGGATATTTTTGCCCAATGCCCGAGGTCGAAACCCGATCGCCGACTTGCACGGGCGCTCCGGGCGGAAGGTAGTTGAGCAACAGAGTGAACTCATCTTGACCTTCGCAGATTCCTGCCGAGTGCCGATCGACGTTTTCAACCTGGGCGCTGACGGCTGTGCGCGCGGAGCACAGCAGCCTTACCCGAGACGAGTTGGCATCGGCCGCCTCCACAACGCCGAGCAACCCATTGCCCGAAACGACGGGCGCGCCCACCTGCACGCCTTGATTGTGCCCCTTATCGATCACGATGGTGCGCACGCCTGCCTGGGAGTAGCTGGCGATGGTGCGAACGGCGGCCCACCGGCCCTTCAGTTCGTCGCGAGCGTTCAGTAGCTTCTTTAGCGCGTCGTTCTCTTCCTTCAACGCCTGGGCCTCGGCCAACTGCGCCTTCAAACGTTGGTTTTCTTCGACGACCGATTCGTGCTCGCCGATGATGCCCCGAGCCTGGAAGATCGAAGCAAAGAAGTTCCCCGTACTGTCAATGGTCGACGATAAGCCTGATTGAACGGGCAGCATCACCGCGCGAACGAGGCCCGTAACCGGATCGGATTTGGACTGGCGAGCGTGGTGATTGTGCAATGCGCCCAGCGTCATGCCCAGCACGGCCAAGCCGATTAACGTTATCCAGGGTCGAGGTCTTCGATCGTTCATCGCTTCCTCTGAGAGTTTAGCAGCACCTTGCGCAGCATCGGGTTGATGTCCAGCTCTTCCAACACTTTGCCCGTGCCGATTACCACGCACGATGTGGGATCGTTCGCGATAACGACGGGCATTCCCGTCTCACGACTGATCAACTTATCTAAGCCTCTCAAAAGCGCGCCGCCGCCGCATAGCATAATGCCACGGTTCATGATGTCGGCGGCTAACTCGGGCGGGGTGCTCTCCAAAGTCTGCTTGACCGCCTCGACAATCGCGTTGACCGGCTCCGAGATGGCCTGTCGAATCTCTTCGGAGTTGATGGTGGAGCTTCGCGGCAATCCGGTGATCAGGTCTCGGCCTCGCACTTCCATCTCCAATTCTTGCTCCAACGGAAAGGCTGAGCCGATCTCGATCTTGACTTGTTCGGAAGTGCGCTCGCCGACAAAAAGGTTGTAAGCGCGTCGGATATACGCGGCGATCGCTTCGTCGATCTCGTCGCCGGCCACGCGGATGCTGCGGCTGGCAACGATGCCGGCCAGCGAGATTACGGCGACCTCTGTGGTTCCGCCCCCGATATCGACCACCATCGAGCCGGTCGGCTCATCGACAGGCAATCCCGCGCCGATCGCAGCGGCCATCGGCTCTTCGATCACATACGCCTCTCTCGCGCCCGCTTTGAGCGTGGCTTGGAACACGGCGTTACGCTCGACCTCGGTAACGCCGCTGGGGATGCCGACCACGACCCGCGCGATCCACGGATGGCGCGACACCTTGCTGATGTAATACTGGAGCATCTTTTCGGTCTGGTCGAAGTCGGCGATCACGCCGTCCTTAAGCGGCCTAATAGCGACGATGCTGGCCGGGGTGCGGCCTAACATGCGCTTGGCCTGTTCCCCCACGGCCAGCACTTTTTGGGTTTCCGAATCGATGGCGACGACCGAGGGTTCGCGGAGCAGGATGCCTTTGCCTTTGGCGTGCACTAGCGTGGTCGCGGTGCCCAGGTCGATTCCCAGGTCTCGCGTAAAGCGTCCTAATAGTCGCGATAAGATGCGCAAGCCTGCCTCCGCGGCTTTTCAGTTTCTGATGTTAAGGATACCCGATTGCAGGTCCGTCGGCGGCTTTGTCTGCGAACCGTTGTCTTGTACGCGCCTCCTCCTACTCACACCCTAGGCCGAAGTTGTGGAGGACTTCTTCCAAGTCTAAATCGTCCACAATGCCGTCGCCGTTCAGATCGGCGGATGGGTCGCTCGTGCCGAACGCCTCCAGCGCCATCGCCAAATCCTTGTCGTCGACGCACCCGTCCCCGCTGACGTCCCCCTCCGACCGAACGGCGAGAATCTTGTACTTGACCAGGGGCGGAAGAGCAATCCCGCCCATCATCATATACAAGTTTCCTCGGTCGTACCTCACCCAGGATGCATGCATGAGCGGCATGTCAAGATAAGTGAACCAAACCGGCCGAAAGTTGCGATCTAGTTTCAGGACCATCTGGACGCGGTTAGTGTTGTTCAAATCGTATCCAGACCCTTGGATGTAGTACGCCCCTCTCTCGTCGGATGCGAAGTAGTAATAGAGTTCTGTGTGTCGCACCCTTGGCTTAGGCAGGAGCAATGCGCCGATAACATCGCCGGTCTCTTTGTCAAAATGTAATAGATATTGGTCGCCACCTCCGTCGAACCAAGAAGCAAGCAAACGATCATAGGGGTCGGTCCAAATCTTGAATCCCGAGGCATAGAGTTGACCGTTTGGCGGAAGCATCTGATGCCACTGCGGCGCGCCGATGTCGTCAAGTCCTAGAAGGCTGTTCCTCCATGTCTGGCCCGATCGAGCAAAAGTGCCAACTGACGACGGACCCGTCTCTGGAATGGCGATTTTGCCTTGGTCCGTGAAGCTTTCGTCAAAGTCGCCCAGTGCAAAGTCGTACTCCAAAGCGCCAGTATTCGAATAGCGCAGCACGATGACGCTCGTTGCAACGCCGCCCAGAACGCAATTGCGAACGATACAACGGCCGTTGGCACGACCAGACCGTACGATATAGGGCTGTCCAAATGGCGATGTGTGCTCTGCCGACCAGATGGCGGTCAAATCGTGTCGATAAGAGCGCGTTACAATTGCGCTCCGAGTTCCAGTGAACAAGAACAATGGCCCTTCCGCCATCTGTTGAATGCCGATGTCTTCTATCGCGGGCCCGGTCGCCGACGCCAGCAATTGACCCATCGAGTCAAGAAGCATGATCAACGCAACTGTTGACGAACCCTGCATATATATGCCGGCGCACAGAACCGCTCCTGTTGGAGAAATGGCCGTATGCAAGACCGCTTCGCTTGTTCCAAAGTTGAACGCCCGATACCACTGCTGATTGCCCTGGTGATCAAACCGCACGACGAGCATCCAATTTGTCCCGCTCACAGAGCCGCCCATTGTAACGTTTCCCTCCTCGTCCACTACGCCGGTCGTCAAACTCGGACGAGGATATTGATCGGTGTTGGGAAACGTCCGCCACAGCTCCACCAGTTGCCCTGGACTCGTCTGGAGCAATGCAAGACACGCGACTGCCGCCAGCCATCTTGATCGTTTCATATCGTTCACCGTTTTTCTAAAGCGCCGGATGACGCCGTGGCGTCATCCGGCATTAGTTCCTTTTCAGTCGCCTCGGCGGCCCATCGATCTCAAAAGTATCTCCATGTCGAGCGGGTCCACAAGGCCGTCCTTGTTCAGATCGCTCCGAAGGAAGCGCCCTTGCTCCCGATCCGACCGCAACCCGGTTTCCTGTACCATCAGCGCCAGATCGGCCGAATCGACGACGTTGTCGCCGTTCACATCGCCGGTAAGCAGCGCAACCGGAATCCGCTGGCCCTGGGCAACGCGAGCGACCAAACGCCGAGCCAAAAAGCCCTCCTGAGTCGGCAATATGAGCGCGTAGTCGCCCTCCGGCAGGCTGCCCGGCAAGGGGCAGCGCACAAGACCGTCCGCGTCCATCCCGTTGACGGCCAGGCGATAGACGCCCATCGAGCGACCCGTCTGCAGACTCTCGATCCGCACCTCGATCGGCGGCATGTGCAGAGGACGAACGACAGCGACGGTTTCTTCGCCGCAATCGGCCGCTTCCTCTTCGCCCGCGCCTTCCATCAAGAACTCCATCTCCGGATCGGCGATGCAATCCCCGCCGATAAACGGAGGCAAAAGGCGAATCCAACTGGCGATAGACGGCACGCCCTCGCTGTCGATCAAGAACAGCATATACCACCCAGGCGGCGCGATCTGGTTGGACCAGGGCATTGTTACGGAGAGCGAGCCGGTCTGCGGCTGCGATCCCTGCTCGGGCGTGAAATGGCACCGCACCAGCCTCTGGTCAAAGTCGACCGAGTGAGTAACCGAGCCCGGCCGCACCAGATGCACGGCTTTCACCTGGCGACCAGTCGGCAGGGCGTAAAGAACCTGAACGACTTGAGAATGGGCCGCTTGCTCCTCCATGATCGAGAGGATGCCAAGAACCCGAGGTCTATCGGTCGCGTCGACGATCGGATCGCCGTTCGGCTTGAACAGGTAGGGCGGCGAATAGATCGTCGGATAGAGATTCCGAACGCGCCGATGATGCGGTCGCGGGTCGGCGTTCCCATATCCCCACACGTCCGGATTGTTCCAATAGGCGTCGTCCTGTTCATGGGAATCCATATCGGTTCCCGAAGCCAGCACCCGCCCGTCCGGCATGAGCGACATTGTGGAATGGTACATCCGAGCCCCGTCGGGCGTCAGCAGCCCGCGGTTGAATTTAGGGATGTGCGTCTCGCTGTGGAGCGGATAGTCGCGATCGATGTCGACCGAACTCATCGTTGCGACCGGATCCCAGGCCGCGTTCTGCCACGATCCGTTCGTAGCGCGGGCAATGTCGCATTCGTAGCGGACATGCTGCCCCATGTGCCAGACGCAGTTCTGGTCGTTGGCGTGCTTCATGCCTCCGCCCACGAACAGATCGCCGTTGGGCAGGATGACCGCCGAAGGATACTTGGCGCCCGGCCGGCTGGGCGGATAGAGTCCCATGGCAGCATGGCTGGCCATCGTATCGTGCTCGCTCGGCTCGGCTCGATATTGGTAGGTGTAAACCCTCGCGAAATCGGAGCCGGAATGAGGGACGCAGCCTTCGTTGCCGCCGATCCGGGCTACTTCGTAAAGAACCTGCCCGGCGGCATTGATCGGATTGGAATTGCCGTCCATGCGAGGCAAGAGCACGGTGGCGCCGCCGCTTCGGGTGAACGTCGGATAAGGCCCGCCGTCGTGCGCGGCGCCGTTCTTGCGCTTCCACGACCAGGCGCCCGCTCCCGTAGCCGGGGGCGCGCATCCCGGCATCTTGTTCTGCGAGTCGAGCACGAAGATAGGATAGAGCGGGCCGTTGTAGGTCGTTCGCGACGTTACCTGCGTTCCTTGCATAAAGCTGACCAGATGCAGCCGCGGGTACTCGTTGCCGAGGAAGCGCCTTTGGTCCCCGCTTTGAAATCCGCCAGACGCATCGCACGGCTGAGCGGCCAGCGGATAGTTGGCAAGCGTGTTGTTGTGAGGGTGGTAAAGCTCGAAGCTGGTCGTGAATCGCGGATTGCCAACCTGTCCGAAGCAAGCGGTCGAGCCGCCCGTATTGTCGATGCCGCCCACGATCAGCGCGCTGCCGTCTTGCAACAGCATCGGAGAGGCGTACCAGCGCTTCTCGCTCATCAAGGGCAGCTGTTGGGCCGGGAGCGTCGCCGCGGAGCCCATCCAGCCGGCCTGGACCCCGCTCGCATCGTTTCGCCACTGTTCCGCGTCGTAGATGAACAGCGAGAAGAGTCCATGCGTCGGCTGATGTCCCATCAAGGGATGGTAGCTGCCACCAACCACGAACAGCCGACCATCGTCTAACAGTGTGTGGCCGGAACAAAAGAGATTAGAAGATCGTATGTAAGCGAAAGGCTCCGAGTGATTCGTGATATCCCAGTCCGTGGAATATCCAATCATCCCGTATCCGCGTCGACCGGCGCCGTTCTGATCGTACAGTTGGCTCCAAGGATGCCGCCAGAAGAGATGAGCGTTCCAACTGTGGGTAAAGACGTTGGGATTCTCGATGCTGTATTGCTCGCCTCTGCCGATCAGCATAAAGACGCCTCGAGGCTCTCGTCCTGACTGCCCAGGCAAAAACAATCGGCTTGGCAACAAAACAGAATGGACGCCGAACGTGTCGCGAACCTCTCTGCCTCTAGACCGAACGCTTGCAAGGTTGACGCTCTCGGCCGATTCGATGTCGGCCGGAGTCTGATCGCTGTACGGGGCTATAAGGTCCAGACCGATCCCAAACGGATGCTCGCGCCATCGAATGGGGCGTGGGTTTTCCCAAGTCTGGCCTCCCATGATAAAGTCCCACTTTCCAAGCGTTGCAGGACCTTGAGCGGGGGCGGACGGCGGCTGGGCGACAAATGCGAAGATCAAAGCAAGGGTCGAGAGCATCTTGATGAAGGTCGATAGGGTCGATGCGAATCCGGCCTTTTTGTTTAAGGCGCTACCTGGTCGATCCCCGGCGCTCAGCCCAAAGCCGGGGGGGGATATATTGCAAACAGCGACTGCTCAGAAACGCGCTCTTCATCATCTGCATCCTCCTGTCCGCTGGAACGCCAGGCTTCCGCCTGGCAAAAGTCCTTGCCGCCCGGAAGGGCGGCGTTCCAACCGGAACGCCAGGCTCCCGCCTGGCAAAAGTCCTTGCCGCCCGGAAGGGCGGCGTTCCAACCGGAACGCCAGGCTTCTGCCTGGCCTCTCTGCATCCTTCGCGCCCTTTGCGAGAAACCTTGCCGTCGGAGCCTATCGCCCATCCCACCGCGCAACTTCGATCAATACGACAAATCTATTATACGCCGTTTCGCCCAAAGCAGATCTCTCAAGATCTTCACACCCATAGGTGTGGAGAGATCGGATTCGTACTCAAAATTGTGCTACATTTTGAAAAAATCCCGTTCGCAGGGGCACAAGCGCTGTTGATTTACGGCATCAATACCGAAGTTCTCCATTCGCCGTCTTGGAGCACGAAGAGCGTCCGGTCGTGCAGGCGGTCGGGATATCCTTGCCAAAACTCAAAGGCGTCTGGGATCAGTCGATAACCGCCCCAATGCGGAGGGCGCGGCACATGCCGCCCTTCAAACTCCTTTTCAACCTTCTGAAGCCGCTCGATCAGCGCCACCCTGCTTTCGATCTCCTGGCTCTGATCGGAGGCCCATGCAGAAAGTTGTTTGGCCCGCTCGCGGCCGGCAAAGTAGGCGTCCGATTCTTCCGGCGTTGTCCGTTCGACGCGCCCTTCGATTCGCACCTGTCGATGAAGCGGATGCCAGTAGAACAAAATCGCCGCTCTCGGGTTCATCGCCAACTCGCTTCCTTTGCGGCTCTGGTAGTTGGTATAGAAGACGAATCCTCGCTCGTCAAATGAGCGAAGCAAGGTCATGCGAACGGACGGCTGGCCTTCATGCTCGGTCGCCAGAGCCATCGCATGGGGCTCGGACTCGCTCTGAGCATCGGCAAACCATGCCTTAAACAGGGCGAACGGATCGCTCAATCCGCCAGCCTCCGCGATAGTTCTACCAATTCTTCCCACGTTAGCGACGCCCCTTCTTGCTTGAGTTCGGAGAATCGAGCTTCGCCATATAAAGACTTCAGATGGGCAACCGATTCGCGCCGTCGTTCGGTATCCAGCAGGCCTGCGTTGCGCGCCCCAAGATCAACGAGTCGGTCCACTGCGCCGAGAACGCGAACAGCGTTTTGCGGGTCGCCCAGTTCGATCAGCAGTCTGATCAATAGGGTCAATGTGAGCGCCATATAGAGCCGATCGCCCACTCGACCGCGGATTTCCAGGCTTTCTCGCACCGCGTTCAGAGCGCCCCCCACATTGCCGCGGTCGAGCAACGCCTCGCCATAGTTGTGCAATGCCGCGCCCAAATACCATAGATAGGCCTCGCCCGTGCCGCGCAGCGTCTGGACTGCGGTTTCCAAGTCGTCCAAGGGCAGATCGGAGACGTATGCGTCGTTTGCAGCGCCATAGACGTTGATGGTTGCAATGGCGAACTTGACGTTATCGCCCAGCGTACGGAAAATCGCTTGCGCTTCTCGATAGCGGTCATAGGCCGTCGAATGTCGGTTCATTTCCTTAAGCGTACGGCCTAAGTTGTTGAGCGTGGCCGCCTCTCCGGCTCGATCGCCGATCGCCCGCCTAATGTCGAGCGCCTCTTCCAGAAGTTGACGCGCGTCGTCGATCTTCCGCTCTTCGGTAGCGAAAAGGCCTAACGCATTCAGCGATCTTGCCTTTAAGTCTAGACGGTCTTCCGACCCGATCTCTAGACCCCGCGAAAGCCACTCCTTTGCCTCTTCCACGCGGCCGACCGAGTACCAAAAAGGCAACACGGCAACCGCAAGGGTCAGCACATCGGGGCTTTCTTGTTGGGAAAGCGTCCGAAGCGCCGTCAACAGATTTTCGTGCTCGACGCCGAATCGCCGATAACTGGCCGAATCGCCCGTGGCCGACAAGCGCCCTTCCAACTCTTGCGCCAGCGACAAGTAGCGATCTGCGTGATCCAACCTTAACTTTTCTGCCTCTTCTTTGGCTTCCAGCTGGCCGAACTCGCGCAGCGCGCTGAGCATCCTGTAGCGCGATTGGTCTCCAAAGGCCTCGCGACAGAGCATCGACTTTGCGACCAGGGAATCGATGAGCGGCAGGATCGAATCTCTCGTCAGAGGCGGCTCGCTGCAGACCGTCTCCGCCGATTCGATGTCGAATCCGTTGACAAAGACGCTACAGCGGGCGAAAAGCCGCTTCTCCGTGTCGGTCAGAAGCTCGTAGCTGGTACGAATAGTCTCAGTAAGGCCGCCTGGGGCGCTCCAGACTATCCGATCGAGACGTCTTTCGATTTCGCTCGGCGTAAGGCTGCCAGCCCACGATGCAGCCAGTTCGATGGCCAAGGGAAGGCCATCGACTCGCCTGCAAATGTTCGCGATCGCGCTCAAATCGAGGGACGAGGCCAGCACATCTCGCCAGTCCAGTTCTGCACGCTCGGCGAACAGCCGGCACGCATGGCTTTCGATGACCTTTTCCGGCGATGCGCCTTCCGATAGCGTCAGGCCGCTGATCGCAAGGGTCTTTTCGTACGGCAAATCCAATCGATGTCGCGACGCCGCAAGGATTATAACGGCTTTGCATTGCGCCAGCGTTTTCTCGACGAGGGCTCTGGCTGACGCTCCAGCGCTCTCTAACCCGTCTAACACCACTAGCCAATGCCCTTCTTTGAGCGCATCGACGATGGCTTCCTCGACGCTTTGATCTGCTCGGCGAGGAACCTTCAGAGCGCTCAGCATCGCTCGCCAGATGCCCTCTTCGTCCTTGGTCTCGCTACAGTCTACCAACCACGCTCCGCGATCGTATTGAGCCGCCGCGAGGGCGGCGACGTGCGCGGCCAATCGAGACTTGCCCGCCCCTCCCGGACCGACGATAGAAACCAATCTCGCACTTTGAAGCAGAGAGATGAGCTTTTGAGTCTCTTCATGTCGCCCAATAAAGGCGCTCAGGTTCTCAGTCAGATTGCCTTGCGACGCCGCGGGCGCCCGCAGAGGCGGAAAATCGGCAGCCAGGTTTGGATGACAGAGCTGATAGAGTTTCTCTGGTTCCTCAAAGCCTCTCAGGTGAAAGCTTCCGAGAGGTTTTAGGGACATTCTCTTCGGAAGCCCTGTAGAGATCAGCGCCTCTGTCGTCTCGGACACCACAATCTGGCCGCCGTGCCCAGCATCCATGACTCGGGCGGCTCGATGTACGGCAAGCCCCCGATAATCCGTTGCGATCTGTTCGGCTTCGCCCACATGGATGCCTATGCGCGCGCGCAATTCTGCATCCTGCGGCCAGATTTCTGAAACCAAAGCCAGTTGCGTTTCGACCGCGCATTCCGCGGCGGCGATCGCCGATTCGAATGCGGCATATCCGCCGTCGCCAGTCGCCTTGAAGAGCGAACCGCCATGTTCGGGCACTTTCTCAGCCAAAAGCGTCTCGAACCGCCGCATAGAATCGGCCATGGCCTCTGGATAGCGCGAAAGCAGAGCCGTGCTGTTCTCTATATCGATAAGCAGAAACGCGCAGACCTGGCTCACGTTCGAGTTGGAACGGCCGATTCCTCGATCCATCGACAGATCGTCTCGTAGGCAGAATCGATGCGTTCTCGGATGCTCTCGGCTTTGGCTCGTTCGGGCGAATCGGTCGGAAACCGAGCGGGATCGCATCGTTCCATCAGTTTGGCATAGGTGTCGTCCACCAGTTGACAGGGCGCGGTCTCGCTCAATCCAAGCAGCCTATAGGCAGCGAGCGTTTCTTGAGGCGGCTGTCTGGCCTCCAAAGCGGGCGCCTTTCGGAAAAGCCCGGTCGGATCGAGCGGCTCTAGGATGTTGATGAGCGAATCCAGCCCAGCCGCCGGCTTGTCCACATAGTGTCTGACGATCCGGCCAAGCGTCGAGCCGAACTGAGTCAGCTGGGCTACCAGGTCTCCGCTCTCTTTAGATTCCAGAGACGCGATGGGAGGAAACGACTGCGCAATTCGAGGATGCTGGAGTTGGAAGAGCCTTTCTGCCTCGACCAGGCCCTTCAGCTTATGCTCTCCTAAGAACTCCAAGCGAGACCCGCCGGGCAGATCGTCGCGCACCATCTCGGCAGTTGTGGCACAGAGCAGAATCTGGCCGCCGGAAGCCGCGCTCAGCACGCGGGCGCAACGATTGACGGTCGGCCCAAAGTAGTCGTCTCCGGCGCTTTCCACAGTGCCGGAATAGAGCGCCATGCGCACCTTGATCCCTTTGCTGACCGGCCATCGCTCTCGGCCGAGCGCGGTTTGCGCCATGAGCGCCGCGTTCAAGCCGTGTAGCGGATTTCTAAAGACCGAGCAAAACGCATCGCCAAAGGTCTTAAAGACAAGCCCCTCGTACGCCTCTATCGAGCCCCGCAACAAGGCGTTGTGTCGGTCGAGCGACTGCCTCATGCTTTCGGGCTCTTGCTCCCAAAGCAGAGTGCTGTCCACGATGTCGGTAAAAAGAAACGTCAGCAAAGGCGGTTCGGCCATATCCATATTTAACCCCAAAATAGTCGAAGCGGCTTAGGCGGAAAGTCCCAAATAAATGGTCTGGGCGCTTGACATTCCTGCCTGGGATGTTCTACAATGGATGAACAACGTCCGCAGGCAGGACGGCTAATGGGTTTTTGCATCTCTTATCGCTTGCCAATGGGAGGGCGCGCAGCCGGGTTGCGCTCGTTAAACTGACTATAACAATGTCTCATCTCTCGGACCTTAGCGCGGCTTATCTGAGCAACCTCGGCGACGAGGGTTATGACGATTGCCGGTTCGATTTCTTCCCCGAAGAACTCCCTGACGAACCGATAGACGAAACGCTTCTGTGCTTCTTCAGGATGGAGGACGAGGAGTTGGTCGTTTATTCGAAGCAAGGCAGCAAGCGCGCGGCCGAAAATCTAATGGACCGCTATCGATCGTTGGTCGAAAGCAAGGCAAGAGCCTACTTCCTGATGGGCGCCGACCATGACGATGTGGTTCAAGAGGGCATGATCGGTCTGTACAAGGCGATAAGAGACTTTCGGTACGACCGCCTGGCCAAGTTCCGACCCTTTGCCGAACTCTGCGTTACGCGCCAGATCATCACAGCGGTCAAGACGGCCACCCGGCAGAAGCACATCCCTCTCAATGGCTACGTCTCTCTTTATCGACCCATTCAAAACGATGATTCGGACGGCTCTCTGGTCGAGATAATCCCTGACGTCAACGCGCCCAATCCAGAGGATTGGATCATCAATCGCAAGATGCCGGAGACGATCTTCGAGCAGGTGCGCCCCACACTGAGCGAATTGGAAGAAGATGTCCTGGACTGCTACCTCGACGGCATGTCGTACCGAGAAATGTCCGACCGTCTACGTCGCCATACCAAGTGCATCGACAACGCGCTCCAGCGCATCAAGCGGAAGTTGGCCCTCAAGTATGAGGAGCTTTACCAAGAACAGCCGGCGGTCGGTCGAAAACGCCGAACGTTTGGCAACGGTTGTCTCGACTGATCGCCCTTACTGTCGCAGTTGCAGGATCTCGTCCCTCGTTATCGGAATCACCTTGACCACGCGGCGCACGCCGGGTATGGTCTTGTCATCCAAGTACTTGGGATCGGTGATGCCTTCGCCGCTCCATCCGATTCGATCCTGAACGTTGATCGAGGCGGCCCGGGGGTTGAAAGAGATCTCCAATTCGTACTCCTGCGCCTTGAAACCGTACATGCGCGGGTCTTTGCTCATATCGATCTCGCGTCGAAACTTGCCGTCGCGAACGGCGAGCGAATCCTGCATGTAGGTCAGGTCTTTGTCCACCTCGAAGCTGAACGATTCCATCTGCGATGGGTCGTACTTCATCTGAAAGCCCTTGTTGCGCAAGATCACATCCACCCGGGCGCCAATGGTCAGGATGCCAAGCGTGCCCTCCACCAGGATGGTCTTGGGTCGAACCACTTTGGCGGTAGCCTCAAAGTCGAGCACAATCGGAGGCAAGGTCTCCGGATATTTGCCGTAGCGTCGAACGATGCGCATCAGCAGGCCTTCAAGGTTGTTTCGGACGACGTCGCGATTGCTGCGAGCGTCGAAACTGTCTGGGTCCTTCTTGTACCGATCTTCGGCGCGCTCCAACAGTTCGACCCATAGGTTGACGGCGTCTTGGAACCGTCCCGCCTTGGCATAGGCGTGCGCTAGAACGCGACGGCGCGCCTCTAACATGTCTGGATGCTTCGAAGCCTCCTCCATCCAAGGAATCGCGCTCACGGGGTCTTGGATCTTATGGAAGTAGGTCCAACCTAGCTCGAACTTCAGATCCCAGACGTTGGAGTTGTTGCGAACGCCTTCCTCTAGGAACTTCAGCGCGGGCTGGATGTAGCGGCGATCCGAGCGCTGCGATTCGTCGGTGAAGTTATAAGCCAAGTGCCAGCCGCCCGTGGTGTACACCTCTAATTGGTGCGGATCGAGCCAGGTTACGATGCGCAGCACGGGCAAGATCGCATCGTAATTGCCCGTATGGAAGAAACTGTCCGCCCGCACCCAAAGGACGCCCGCCATAAACTCTCGAAAGCCGGCAAACGCGAACAGAATCTGTTCGGGCGACAGACCGACGACGTTCGCGGTCTTGGGCGCCAAATCCTTGCGCCAAGAGGGGAACACAAAGCGGTCTTGGATGGCCGCCTGCCCCAATAGGAGCGCTAACAGCGCGATGCGCAGACTCGTCTTGTTCTTCATCCGCTACACCTCGCGCCGGTCGAAGATCAAGATCGCTCCCACCATCATCAGCACGATATAGGTCAGCGCATAGACGAGCGTCTGAAGCAAATAGGCCGTCGGATTGCTAAGGGTTTGCTGCGGATTGATGATCGGGTTCTGGACGTTGAAGTTCGAGAAGTTCGGCATCGCCAGCACCAAGAGCCGGATGGGTAGCCGCGCAGCCTCGGTTATCTTCGGGTTGTTCATCAGCGTGTTCAGCAGCGTCGAAAGGATGTTGCCCACCAAGAACGCGCCGCCCGACAAGAAGAAGTTGACCATCGGCGAGGCAAACGTCGAAAAGAAGATCGTAACCGCCGCCAAAAGCGAACTCTGCATAAAGAACATAAAGATGCCGTAGGCGACTTCTCGCGCAAACTCGCCGTCGAAGCCGGGCATGAATTGGCGAAGCACCAGCAGATAGATCAGCCCCATCAGAAAATAGGAGAAGATCAGCGTGGTAACCGCACCAAAATACTTGCCCAAGATGAAGTTGTAGCGCATGACCGGCTTCGATAGGATGGTGTAGATGGTGCGTCGCTCAATCTCCTGCGGCAGCATGTTGATGCAGAGAATAATGGCGACCAGAGTGCCGGAGATCTGGATGACGCCCAATCCAAAGCTGAGCAGGATCGTGCGCTGATCCCGCGGCGACAGCACGCTAAAGGCGGGCGAAACAAAGATGATGAGAACGGTAACGAGCAGAATAATCAGCAGCACGCGCTTGCGGATGGCTTCGCCAAAGGTGGCGCGCGCTATGGCCATCGTTGCTTTCATGAAGCTTCTTCCTTCCCTTGGATCGTCTCCAAAAACAGATCTTCTAACTTGCGTCGATGCGGCACGATGCGATGAATCTTGCCGTTCTGCGCTCGAATCGCGTCGATCGCCGCGCTGACCGAATCGTCGTCCGGCTGCTCTAGTATCAACCGACCGCTGTGAAGCGTCGCCTTGCCGCCAAAGGCTTGAAACTGTGGCAGGCTTTCATCCTTAATGCCATCGGCGGTGATCTCGACAAAGCTTCCCTTCAACAGTTCGTCCAGTCGGCCCAACGTCTCCATTTTGCCTTGTTTGAGGATGGCTACGCGATCGCAGACGGCCTCGACATCGGACAGTTGATGCGAGCTGATAAAGAGAGTCTTGCCCTGGCTCTTAAGGTCTAGGATCATGTCTCGAATGTCGATGTGAGCGATAGGGTCGAGGCCGGCGGTCGGCTCGTCCAAAATCAGCAATTCAGGATCGTTCAGCAAAGTCTGCGCTAAACCAATGCGCTGCTGCATGCCTTTCGAATAGCTTCGCAACTGCTGATTGGCCGCCGCGGTCAGGCCGACTCGGTCTAACAGCGCGTTGATTCGCTTCGTCCGCTCCGGCTCTTGAATGGAGAAGAGTTGAGCGTAAAAGTCGAGGATTTCGCGCCCGGTCATGAAGTCGTAAAAGTACGGATTCTCTGGCAGGTAGCTCAATCGATAGTGAGTTTCCGGGTCTCCAGCGGGCTTTCCCAGCGCATAGGCTTCGCCAGAAGTGGGATAAATAATGCCGAGCAGGATCTTGATCGTGGTCGTCTTGCCTGCGCCGTTTGGCCCTAAGAAACCAAAAATCTCGCCGCGATGCACCTCCAGATTGAGGTCTTTCACCGCTTCTGTAACTTTGCCGCTCCACATGGCGGAGTAGCGCTTGTACAGGTTGACGGTTTTAATCGCTACATCGTCCACCCAACCACCTCCTTGTTCGCAACGGACTGCGTCCGGATGCGGACATTGAGTATACCCGGCGAAAATGACGGCCTCACAAATGTCCAAAACGCCGCATAATATAGTAAAAAATGGATAGGGGTAGATTGATAAAATCCATTCGTGTTATAGGTTATCTCGCTGTATTTTCGCTCTGTCTGGGTTTGTTGGCTTTGGTTTTTGCCGGCGGCAGCGACATTCTGACGTGGAACACGGCTCTGTCAGGCAACTGGAACGATGCGACAAAGTGGACGCCGAACAATGTGCCGGACGCCGCGAACGAAGTGGCCGTGATACCAACCGGCACGGTTACGATGAATGTCAGCCCCGCAATCAGCGCGCTTCAGATAACTTCCTTGCCAGGAACGCTAAACCTAGCTGGCAATACGCTCGATCTGCTCGGACCAGACCCCAGTTTCAACAGCGGATTTATCATCGGCAATGCGGGCAATGCTGTGATAAACGGAGCATTTGAGAATCGTGCAGACGGCGCCATACGCATTCAGGCCGGAACATCGCTGACGTTTAGCGGACCATCATTGGTGAACGACGGCCTCATAACCGTGAACTTCAACGGCGGAGCCTTTGGCACCAACATCACCTTTGGCTCGACTATGACGGTAACCGGCGGCGCACTACAGATATTGGGCGGCGTCTTGAAGGGCTCTGGCACGGTTGTGGCAGCGATCGTCAACGATAACGGCGGCTCCATCGAGCCGGGCGCTTCCGTTGGGCGCATGGCCATTACCGGCATACTGACCAACAATTCTCAGGGCATTGTCAAGATGGAAGTCGGCGGCTTGACCGCAGCGACCGAACACGATCAGATCACGGTTGGCGGTACTGGCGCGAATGGCGCCGCAAGCTTCGACGGCAAGATCGAAGTCGATCTAATAAACGGATTTGCCCCCGTTGTGGGAGATGCTGCAACGCTAATGACCTATCGATTCTTGTCGGGTCGTTTCCAAGAAGCCGACATCCCTAGCTTAACCGGTATTCGGCTTCGGCTTCAATATCTCGGCACTAGTTTGCGACTGATCGCGCTGGACGAAAACGCACTGGGAGATACGAACGGAGACGGCTGTGTGGACGATACCGACCTGGCCGCAGTCTTAGCCGCCTTTGGCTTAATAGGCGCTGCGATGGCCGAGGACGCGAACGACGACGGTTTCGTGGACGACATCGACCTGGCTATCGTGCTGGAGCGCTTCGGACTGGGCTGTTAAGTTCGCTGGGCCGACTTTGCGGCGGCCCAGTACGCTTCCCACTCGTCCGGCGTCAAGTCGCCGAGCGACTTTCCATCGCTTGTTGCCGCCTGCTCCATCGCCTCGAACCGGTCGATAAAGCGAGCGACCATGTTTCTTAAGGCTTCTTCTGGATGAACGCCCGCATGGCGCGCCACATTGACCACGGTAAACAGCAGATCGCCAATCTCAGCTTCGATCAACTTGGGGTCTTGGCTTCGGATGGCCTCTTGGAGTTCTGCTTCCTCTTCCCGGAGTTTGTCCATCACGCCCTCGATCGATTCCCACTCGAAACCGGCTTTGGCCGCCTTCTTGCTCACTTCAAAGGCTCTCATCAGGCTGGGCATCGCGTTGGGAATGTCGGCAAGAATGCCTCTCATGGCGTCCTTCTTCTCCGACCGTTTGATAGCCTCCCAGTTGACCAACACCTGCGCCGACGTTTCGGCCTTGACATCCCCGAATACATGCGGATGGCGGCGAATAAGCTTCTCGCTGATCGCGCTGATGACATCGCTCAATCCAAATCGACCGCTCTCTTGAGCGATCTGCGAGTGAAGGAGAACCTGCAACAGCACATCGCCCAATTCCTCTGACAGAGCCTTCGGATCGTCTCGATCGATCGCGTCCAAGGCTTCGTACGTCTCTTCCAATAGGCAAGAGCGCAAAGATTCGTGCGTCTGTTCGCGATCCCAAGGACAGCCGTCTGGAGCGCGAAGCTGGGCGACGATCTCGACAAGATCGGCGAATGCGTAGTTGCTTGGCAATTCAAGCGCAGGCACGAAGAGCGCAAGATGGGGGCTTAAACCCTCCTCCAAGTTAAACAGCCGCTCGGTCTCGCCCGTTGCGGGATTGACCAGATAGGTCGGAACCTTCTCGCCATATCGCCACAAAAGGCGCGCCTGCAGGTTGCGGCCCGGCAAGTTATAAATAATGCAGGGAAGCACAGGATTTGGCCAGACGTTGCTTTCGGCATCGATCATTTGCAGCCCGTCGCTCGCGTCTGCGCCGACCGCTTCAAGAATCGCCTCTATCCCGCTATCGCCGCCCAGAATCTTGACCTGAGCGACCTTTCGCAATGCCGAAATCACAGGTTGACCGATGAGCGGATGCCCAGGCACGACGATCAGAACGTCTTCGTCCGACAGGGCGGCCAACTGTTCGGGAAGCTCGATAGAATCGGGGTCTTCCGGCACTTCAAAATCGATGCCCATCGCCGCGACGAGGAACGTTGAGGGATGCTCGGGATTCAGGACGATGACGCGCTTTGCGCGCCGAAGCGCGGATTGGGCATTGTCAGGCAGCGCCCCGCCAATGCCCAGTCCGACGACGTAGATCATTGACCGGGCTTATCTTCTTTGGCCTTCTGAGCGTCAAAAGCCTCGACGAGCCTCTTGACTTCCTTCAGCCTTTCGTCCCACATCTTTTTCCAGCCGTCGTTCTTGATCTCGATCTTGGTGGCCAACAAGTCCCGCGCGATCTCGACTTCGAGCTCGTTGTTGGTCAGTTGGCCTTTTTGGAGCAACAGCGTGTCTCGAATCTGACGCTTGACTTCGTCAAACGTCTGCATTCGAGCCTGCCGAACGTCTACAACTTGAAATCGCCAGTTGCTGTTCTGTCCTTGCTGAGAAATCTTGACCCATCCCGTTCGGTCCCCGTTCTTCTTTCCAGTCAACGCGGCCTTCACCTCAGGATTCGCATTGGGGTCTTCGAGGCTAATACTGTTCTCGCCTGCGATCACGCCGCTATTGGGGTCCTGGGAGTATTTAGGCACTAGGGCCTCGAACGTAAATCGGCCTTGAAGCTCGGAGTCGATCACCTTCATCTTTTCCGAGTCTTGAGTCATCAGGTAGAGGACGCGAGTCTGCTGGGGCAGTCGGAAGCGTTCTTTGTTGCTCTCAAAGTAATCCTTGACCTCTTGGTCGGTAACGCTGACGTTTTTGGTCATCAGTTTGAACCGAGCCAGATCGCGGCGAACCTGACGCTTGTAGTCGTCTGTGGTCATGCTGGCGCGAGCCAGAGCTTCCTTCAACTGCTGGTTCTGCGCCAGATTCTCCTGAACGCGCTCGTCGACTTCCTGATCGGTGGGGCTGACGCCTTCCTTCTCGGCGCGCTGAAGAATGATCGATTCGTTGATGAGTTCGGCCATCATGACGTATCCGGCCGGCATGCTTCCGCCTTGAGCGCCCTGAGGTTGAACCATGTACTGCTCGAGCCGCTTATGGAATTCGTCTTCGGTGATGACTTTCTCGCCTACCTTAAGGGGGGCGCCCTGCGCAGTGCCTCGATTGCAGGCCGCTATGGACAAGACGGCGGCTATCGCAACAGCCGTCGCCAGGACAATGATCGTTTTCCTTGGCATGATGGTCTCCTAACTTCTCCTATGCTTTTTTAACCGCGCGATCAGTTCGACCTCTCCTGGTGTGAGGCCGGTCTGCTTCGCGGCATCAAGGCTGGTCATGCCCTCTCCGGTCATGGCCAGCGCTCGTTCGTATTTTGGCAACGTCTCTTCTTCACTATACCGCGAGGCGGGCGTCAAAGTTTCATCAGTGGCTCGGCGCAGCGCGTTGATTTTGGCGTCCAATCGCTCGGCTTCTGCCGCAACCCGCACCAAAAGGCTTTCGGCCGATCGCCTCAACTCCTCTGTTTCGCCGGTCAACGATTGCCGCGCGGCCTGGGCTCTCAGTTCCGTCTGTGCCTTGACGAACAAGAGCCATCCGGCTATCAGCAGCATCGCCTGCAACAGCAGCATGACCTCGCTCATCGGTCAAACCTTAAGGTCGATTGCATGTCTTTCTTCGTCGTCTTCAATCGTGATGGGTTCCTCAATCTCCTCGTGCAACTCGTCTCGCTTAGCGTCCCGGCGCCGCTCGTTCTTGGCGTCTTCCTTCGTTGGCCTTGGCGCAATCGCAGGCGGTTGAACGATTCGGTCGGCGCTTCTCACTGGGTCTGTTGCCATCGTCGCAAGGCTCCTTGCCCAGTTTCATTCTCGGTATTTTTGCCTGTAGATTATAGCATTCCCGAACAAACCTTATCGGGTTATCTCGGCCAGTTTGACCGCTGTATGCACGGCGTCGGCTGCGGAAAGATGGGCGGAAGCGATCAGTTCTTGCGCTTCCTTGATGACGGCGGCCTGCTCGCTCTCTTTGGGCAATCGCTCTAACAGCTGCTGGGTGGTAACGGTAACCGCGATGCCGTTTTGGCGAGCGACCGACCGCACCGCTTGCTCTAAGATCGTCTCTAACGCCGCCGCCCGTGCCGATGCAGAGCCGTAAAGCCGAGACATCGCCTCCACATAATCGGTTGCCATCGGAATTCGGCGAGGCTCCGGCCGGGCCAATCCAAAGCGCCGACCGACGCTCAGCATGACCATGGCGGTAAGGAGGCCGACATGCCAGATAAAGACCCTCCATGCAGACGGCCAGGAGACCAACGGCGAACCGGAAGCCTGCCTGCAATCTCCCAAAGCGCAATCGTCGAACAAGACGCTTTCGGGTTGGGCCCGATTCGCGATCGAAGCCAAAATAGCCGCGTTGTTCTCCTTTGCAATATAGGCATTGGTCGCAATACCCGGCTCGACCGCTTGTATCCAAGCGCCTTCGCCCCAATACTCGATAGAGATCGTGCTGCCGTAAACATCCCCCATCAAGGGCGCCCATTCTCCCTCTTCCGGGGTCAGGCGCAATTTCGGATCGGGCGCGCGCGCGAGGGCCTTTCGCGGCGTCCAGGCGTTTGCAAAGTAGGTCCGCGCTTTGTACTCATCCCCGCTCTGAACCTCTTCCGCTCGATCGGTAACCGTGTATTGGTATCCTGGATTGCCCAGAGAGAGCACGATCCCGCCCTCGTAGACCCAATCCAACAGCAAGTCGATTTCGGTCCAAGAGTACTTGCTATTCTCAAATAGAACGAGCAGATGGCGCCCCTCTGGCAGCTTCTCGTAGTTCGTTCGAAACCGTTCGACCTTAAAACCCTCCGATTCGAGCAAGCGATAGAAAGCCAGCGAGCCTTGCGGTTCTGGATTGGCCGAATGATAGGGGCGAAGATTGGAGTCTTTATCGCCCAGCGCGTTCATCGCTACCAGGATAGCGCCTGCGATCAGGAGCGCGGGCAGACCTAGGACCAGCCAATTACTCTTCATCGCGTCGCCTGCAATGCCGGAATCTCTGCCAAAATGCGCTCGAACTTCGCATACTCGGCTTCATCGGCGGGAAAGCGTCCGTACCAGATAGCGTCGAAACGGTGCGTCGCGGGCGTCAGCAATCGGTAAACGTCCTCTCGCCCTTCTGAGCGCGCGGCCCTCAACCGCTCCCAATTCGTTTTCGAGTCGTCTTGGGCCAGCAATCCCCGCTCGCCCAGCGCAACGGCCGCCGCCAGATAGAGCGCGCGACAGGCCTCGCGGTATCGGCCCTCCTTGGCCAGCCGTGCGGCTTCTGCCCGCCAGTCGGCCGCTTCGCTGATCCAGTCGATTGGAACGGCAGTCTCTTGCAAAACTCTTTTTCGGGGCTTGGGCAAGAACCGGATGGCCATGGCAACGCCAATAGCCAGCGCAACCGCCGCAACTGCGATCACGATCGCCTGTGCGATGGGCGATTGCCCTCCGCCGGGAAAGAGACTTGCAAGCCACTCGATGAACCGCCTCCAAACCTCGCTGATCTGCTCTGACAGTCGTTCTAGAAAGCCCTTTTCTCTTGGCTTGAACTCGTCCGAGGCCAGAATCTTTTGAATCTCGGAGTCCGCTCTGGCGTGGTCGGCCCATGCCTCGCCCTGGCTCTTCTGAAACGCGGTTACAAAGGCTTTGGCTCCGTCCGTGTCGCCATTAGCCAGCCTCTCGTTCGCGTAGTTCTTCAGCGGCGCGGGCAACTGGCCGACGTCTTGCTTCAGATCGGCCTGCACGACTAACGGCAGGAGAATCGCCAGCGCAAGAAGCCTATGCTTCATCCCGATCGATGCCGCGCATATAGGCCAATTCAATGTCGAGTCCCTCTGTCTCGTAGCGCAAGTTGAAGTACATGAGCGCATTTGCAACAGCCATCGCAGGCGCGACGAAGCAGGCCGTAATCGCCAGAGTAACGGTCTGGACGAGGTTCAGAATCCAGGCGAATCTCGGGTCGGTTTCCATCGTCTCTAAGTTGAGGCCGCCATATAGAAACAGGAGATACATGATCAGAAATACGATCATAACGAACACCATCGAGAATAGAACTTGAAGAACCGAAACTCCCAATGCGTATCCGTAAGAGGCCTTGAACCGGCTTCTAGCGAGCTTGGAACTTCTCTCCACCGCAGCAATCCCGCCCAAAGCCTCTTCGGATATGGCGGGCCCGATAAAGAGCACAAGGCTCAAGAATACAGGCAGCAACAAAATCATGGCGAGGCCGCCGATAACCATAACGACGGCCGCGACGGCGATCACGGCGCCCTCGCCCGAGACTGCAGCGCCTACCCCCGCGATCGCCAAAACAAACATAAAGCCAATGGTCATTAAGATGATCGCGCCGCCCAGAAGTAAGGCGCTGACGATGCCGCTGCCAATAACGGAGCCCAACTTGCCCATGGAAGCGCGGATCGCCTCGCCCGCAGTCATACGACCGCCTCTTAGCCGCTCGCTCAGCATCTTGGCCACGGCAACGCTCATAAAGATCACGCCGAACCAGTAGGCGACGTTCGCGCCAAATCCAAAGAGGCCCTCGACGATCGCTCCGGTCATCTGGTCGCCTTGAGAAGAGATCGAGGCGCCCCATGCCGAACCCACGATCGTCATCAAGATCGTCGGCGTCATGCTGAAGATGCCAACCTTGGCTATCTCTTTGAACTGAGATCGGAATATGGCGACGGCATCGTCCAGAGCATCCAAGACAGACAAACGGCGCAACGGAAGCACAAGCCGAGCGACTGGCGCATCCGATCGGCTCCAAGCTCCGCTTTCCATGAGCCACCATTATATCCCTAACTCCTGCGCCGCAGGTATCATTGAGCTGCGCAAACCTTCCAATGAAACTATCCGACCTGCGCGAACGAGCGCTCCAAGCCTTTGGCCCAGGACTTCAGAACGCCACGCCTGCCAACGTGCGAGAGTTTGTCGACGCCATTCATACGGAAGCCCATGCCAAGCGCAAAGGCGAACGCTACGAAATGACCGAGGAGAAACTGGCCAGTTACGAAGATATCCTGAAGGACTTCTTTGCGCGGGCGTTGGATCTGCCGGCCGACGAGGCTGCCGGCATCCTTTGGCAAGTAGGGTTGGAACTCGCCTTCGCCCTCATCGAACAAGAAAACGCCGAGCGGCTGGACCCTCTTTTTCGCAACCTGGGCGAAGAGTAGCGCCGTGCTACAATAGGCGACAGGAGACTGCACAATGCAACCTATCGATGGTGAGAGGCTCAACGAGGAGGTCGCCGACCTCTATTCTGAATATCTAAACCCCGGACTGGCCAAGGTCTTCCGTTTTGCCGGTTTGGGGGTCGAATCGCGCGCGGAGGGCTGCTACGTCTACGACGCGACGGGCCGACGCTTTCTGGACTGCTTGGGAGGATATGGCGTCTTTTCGCTCGGCCATCGCCATCCTGCGGTCGTGCAATCGGTCAAGGATCAACTGGACCGAATGCCGCTGCCTTCCAAGATCATGTTCAACGAGCCGCAGGCGCGGCTGGCGGCCAAATTGGCGCAAGTCCTGCCGGGCGATTTGCAATACACCTTTTTCTGCAATTCGGGAACGGAAGCAGTGGAAGGAGCGCTGAAAATTGCGCGAAAGGCCACGGGCCGAACGCGCATCGTCAGTACTCTCGGAAGCTATCATGGCAAGACGTTTGGCGGGCTGTCCGCCAGCGGGCGAGAGGTCTATAAGAAGCCGTTTCTTCCGCTCTTGCCCGATTTCGAGCAGGTTCCTTTTGGCGACCTTTCGGCAGCGGAGACCGCAATCGACGAGAAGACTGCGGCCTTCATCGTCGAACCCGTGCAGGGCGAAGGCGGCATCCTGATCCCGCCTGCAGGCTATCTGCGCGGCTTGCGACATCTTTGCGACCGGCATGGAGCGTTGCTCATCGCGGACGAGGTGCAGACGGGCCTTGGCCGTACAGGCTTCATGTTCGGCGTCGATCGCGATGGGGTTGCGCCTCACATTATCACGTTGGCCAAGTGCTTGGGCGGCGGGGTGATGCCGATCGGCGCGTTCTCCTCCACGCCCGCCACTTGGGACGCTGCGTTTGGCGACAATCCGCTGATCCATACATCCACCTTCGGCGGCAACCAGCTCGCCTGCGCCGCGGGTCTGGCGGCCCTCAACGTTATAGAGAGCGAGGGGCTGGTAGAGCGATCTCGCACCATGGGACAACTCTTGGTCGAACGATTGCGAGCCATTCAGGATAAGTTCAACGGCTTCATAACAGATGTTCGCGGCTTAGGACTGATGATCGGAGTCGAGTTCGCCGAGCCGGATTATGGCGAGCTGACCGTAACCGGCATGATTCAGCGTGGCGTGATTGCCGCCTACACGCTCAACAATCCTAAGGTGATTCGATTTGAGCCGCCGTTGATCATAACCGAATCGCACATCGACGAGGCGGCGCGAGCGGTCGAAGAATCGGTGTTGGCTGCCCAAGAACTGGTCGTCTCGATCGCCTAAGAGCCGTTCGGCACGATAGCGGTCAGCGTGAGTTTGCTGGGCGATAGAATCTCGCTCGCCAAGGCGTGCAGGCTCTCCGGCGTTACGGCGTCGATGCGCTGAACGATCTCTTCCATCGGAATCGTTCGGCCATAGATCAGTTCGAGGCGCCCTAAACGGCTCATTCTGGCAGGCGTGCTCTCCAAGCCGATGAGCAGAGCCCCCTTCAGCAGGTTCTTGGCGTCGTCCAACTCGCTTTCGGACACGGGTTGTGCCGCGATGTTGTCTAATTCTGCCTGCACAAGTCGCTTGACCTCGGCAAAACAGTCGGTCGCGCATCCGCCATAGATGACCAAAGCGCCCTTGTGAGCGCCGGTCAGCGTGTAGGCGCCCACCTCGTAAGCCAATCCGCGCCGCTCCCGGATCTCGGTCCACAGCCGACTGAACATGCTGCCGCCCAGGATGTTGGCCAGAATGGCCAAATCGTACTTGCGCTCGTCCAGTTCCGACGGCGCATCGCATCCCATGCAAAAACTGACCTGCTCGACGTCTCTGTGGACGATCTTCTGCTCGCCCGTCCCGGCGACGCTCGGTCGGTCTGCTTGGAGCGCCGTTGCGCCCGGCTTCCAGGAGCCTAGTCGCTTTTCGACATCCTCGGCGAACTGATCGGGGTCTAGATTGCCGCTAGCCGTTATCACCACGCTTTCGGGCGCATATTGGTTTTCCATAAAGGCCAGCAAATCTTCGCGCGAAAGCGGAGAGACGGTGTCGGGCGTGCCGATGATCCGCCGTCCAAAGGGATCGTCCGGCCAATGGGTCTCGGCAAAGAGGTCGTGCACCGCGTCGGCCGGGCTGTCCTCGTACATTTTCATCTCTTCCAAGATGACGCCCTTTTCGCGCGCCAACTCTTCGGGATCGTACAGCGCGTTAGCAAACATATCGGCCAACACATCGAACGCATCGGTCAGATGCTCGCTGAGCGTGTGGGCGTAATAGCCCGTAACCTCGCGCCCGGTGCCCGCGTTGAGCGATCCGCCCCGACCCTCGATCTCGCGCGCGATCTGCTGCGCGTTGCGAGCGGGGGTGCCCTTGAACATCATGTGCTCGATGACGTGCGCCACGCCCGAATGGTGCTCCGGCTCGTGGCTGCTGCCCGCCGCGACCCAAATGCCGCAGGCCGCGGAGCGCACCGTGCTGACCGGCTCGGCCAGCACGCGCACACCGTTCGTAAGGGTGAATCGTTTGACGCGCTCTTCCATCAGGGTTTAACGTTTCGGTCGAAAGTCCGGCTTTGGGAGTTCCTCGGTTGCCGTCTCGCCTTCGCTGCTGGCCGTTGGCTCGTCCCTTCGCGGCGGTCTGCCGCCTCGAAAGTCGCGCCCGCGTCCTCCGCGATCGCCTCGGTCGCCTCGATCCTCTCGGCGCGGAGCACGATCCTCGAAATGAGGATTGTCGCCCGCTTCGACCGCGGCCGTCTTCAGGCTTTCGAGCGTCTGGTCCAACCCGCGAGCGCTCAAGTTGACGCGGCCCTGGCTGTCGATCTCGCGAACGCGCACCGTGATCGTGTCGCCCAATTTCACCAGCTCGTCCACGCGCCGAACCCGCTTGTTGCTGAGGTCTTCGACTTTCACAAGTCCCTCTTTGCCCGGGATCAGCTCGACAAAGGCGCCGAAGTTCATCAGTCGCGTTACCCTGCCGGTATAAACCTCGCCGATAGCGACCTCCTTGGTGAGCGCCTCGATCGCCTTCTGAGCAGCCGCTCCAGCTTCGCCGTCAGGCGCAGCGATGAAGATTTTGCCCGTCTGTTCGATCTGTATCTGGCATCCGGTTTCGGCGATGATGCGCTTGACGGTCTTGCCGCCAGGCCCGATCACTTCGCCGATCTTTTCGGGGTTGATCTCGACGATAAAGATGCGCGGCGCCAACGGCGACAACTCTGGCCGAGGGCCGGGCAGCGTCGCCAGCATCACGTCGAGGATCTTCATCCTCGCTTCCTTGGCTCGGTCCAGCGTCTCGGCAAGGATGTTTCGCGGCAGCCCGTGGATTTTGATGTCCAACTGGATGGCCGTGATGCCGTTCGCTGTGCCGGCGACCTTGAAATCCATGTCGCCGACGGCGTCCTCCATGCCTTGGATGTCGGTCAGAATCTTGTACTGGTCGCCTTCGGTTACCAGGCCGGTCGCGATGCCCGCCACCGGCGCCTTGATCGGCACGCCCGCGTCCATTAGGGCAAGCGTCGATCCGCAGGTAGCCGCCATGCTGGTCGATCCGTTCGATTCCAAAATCTCCGAATAGAGCAGCACAGCATAAGGAAACTCTTCTTGATCGGGGATCATGCGGGCGAGGGCCCTTTCGGCCAGCATCCCATGCCCGATCTCGCGGCGCCCTGCAGATCGCAAGGGTCGCGCTTCTCCCACGCTGAAAGGCGGGAAGTTGTAGTAATGCATGTACCGCTTGGAAGTCGCCAGTTCGAGCGAATCGATGGTCTGGGCGTCTTCCAACGATCCAAGGGTGCAGACCGTCAGCGCCTGCGTCTGACCGCGCTGGAATAGACCGGAGCCGTGCGCTCTGGGCAGCACGCCGACCTTGGCGCTCAGGTTCCGAATGTCTCTGTCGCCTCGTCCGTCGGGCCGCAGACCCTTGTCGATGATCAGGCTTCGAACGGCCTTCTTGATCACCTCGTCGACCGCCATGCCCAGTTCGAGCATTCGATTGGCATAAGGCGACGGTTCGCCCTCTGCAGGCGGCTTCGCAATCTGCGCGACGACCTCGTCCTTTAGTTGGCTCAATGCCGCTTCGCGAGCCAGTTTGTCCGCGTTTTGAATGGCGCCCCGGATCTGCTCGCCCGCTTGGCTTTCGACCGTCTGTTTCAAATCGTCGGCGACCAAGAAGTACTGAACCTCGGTCTTCTCCTTGCCGGCCTTCTGCTGAAGCTCCAGGATGGCTTGGATGATCTTCTGGTTCTCCCTCTGCGCCAGATCGATCGCCTCAAGCATCTCGCTCTCAGAAAACTCATCGGCGTCCGCCTCGATCATCACCGGATTGTCGTTGAGGCTCGCCACGACCAGATTCAGATCGCTAGCGGCCAATTGCTCGCCCGAGGGCGAGACGATCAGCTGCCCGTCGATTCGGCCGATGCGCGTAGCGGCGATCGGTCCGTTCCAAGGAATGTTGGAGATGCTCAGCGCGGCAGAGGCGCCGCACAGCGCGAGCATCTCTGGCATGGCCTCGTAATCGACGCTGTAAGGCATCGCCACAACCTGCACTTCGTTGCGCATGCCTTTGGGAAAAAGGGGCCGCACCGACCGGTCGATCAGCCGCGACTTGATCACGGCCTCGTCGGTCGGTCGTCCGCCCCGCTTAATAAATCCGCCCGGAATGCGACCGATGGCGTACTTGCGCTCTTCGTAATCGCACGTCAGGGGGAAGAAATCGATCTCGGTTCGAGCCTTGGGGCTCATGGTGGCGGTTACCAGCAAGAACGTGTCGCCCTGCCGGACCACCACTGCGCCGGAAGCCTGATTGGCTAGCTCTCCGGTCTCAAATGTGGTTAACTTGCCGCCGATCTCTACGGCGACTTGGTGTACGTTTGGCACCCAGGTTACCTCCTGTGGGTTTCTTAGAGTCGGCTGCGAATGCCGAGCCTTTCCACCAGTTGGCGGTATCTCTGGATGTCGCGCTTGGCAAGATAGTTGAGCAATCGTTTTCGCTGACCGACCAGTTGCAAGAGCCCTCGGCGGGAATGGTGATCCTGCTTATGGGCTTTCAGATGTTCGGTCAGGTAAGCGATCCGAGCCGACATGAGCGCGATTTGAACATCGGGCGAACCGGTGTCGGATTCGTGCGTCTTGTACTCGCTAATGATGCTCTCTTTTTGTTCCAAGCTCAACGGCATGCGCTGAACCTCCTCGCTTATCGTCTATCGCGAGGTCTGGTCGTTGCCGTTTTGGCAAAGCTCCAATAGAGCCTTGACACAACGGCACCGCTATCCCCGCTTGATGGGGAGTATACCTGATTAGTGCAACTCCCTTAACCTATACCAAGATTCCAGGTCGAAGGTCAGCAGATGGACCGGAGACGACGACGCAACCACGGAGCCTTTCGCCAAGTAGCGCGGGCGTTGGAAGTGGAAGGTCTCCGTCCACTTGGGATTCCACTCCATAAGACTAACGAGCGTCTCGGTCTGACCGCTGAGATGTCGCGCAGAGAGACGATACGGCTGGCCCGCCTTCCCATCGACCGGCAATGCCATGACCAAGACGCACGAATCGGCGATAAGACGAGAACCAGACCCCAAAAAGAGCGTCTTGGGCGAAGCGATGGGTCGGTTTTGATCGGCAACCAGCCCGATCGCAATCTCGGCATCTTCCTCGCGCCCCGTTCTCAGATACTGAACCCGCGCGACCAACTCCGAGCCCCGAGGCGCGCGAACCGCGACCCCTGCCCCCAGGGCCATCGGTCCAAACCCAGAAGTCCATGCGCCGACGAATCCCTGATCTGCCCCCTTGCGCCAAAACAGCTGCAAGTGGTGCGCCGATTTGGGCGCTGAAGGCAAGACATCGACCGAACGGATATAGATCTCCCTGCCGAACGGCAGCCGATAAGTCCTCACCGCCTCCTCGCCCGTTGCGCCGACCGTTTCCCCGACGCCCGCCTTCAGCACAATGTCGGGATGCCCGACGGTCCATCGCTCAGCGGTCAGCGTAGGGATCGGCCTGTCGTCGCCTTCGCCTTTAGGCGCGCCGGATAGCGCCCAATCTTGCAAGGCCTTGATCTCGTGATCGGTCAGTCGCAAGCCCGCAACGCCGTCGAACGGACCACCCTCCGCATTGATGGGCGGCATCGCGCGCCGAGCGGCATAAGCGGCGATCTCCGTGCGCCAACGAAAGGCATCTTCGTACGTTCTCAAGGCGAAGGGCGCGACGCTGCCGGGCGCGTGGCAGGGCGAGCAGTTCTTGGCCAGTATCGGCCTCACGTCGGCCAGATAGGTCGGCGCGATGGTCGAAGCAAACCCAAACGACCAAACGCAGGCGACGGCGATAAGCCTAATCGGACGAAGATTGGAACGCCGCCATGGCCAGCGCCAAATCGTCATCGCTCACCTTGCCATCCCTGTTTAGGTCGGTCGCTGGGTCGTTTAGATTCCAGCGCAAAACCCACTCGGCCGCACTGCCAGGTCGAAGCGACAGCCTAACCGATGCATGGCGCCGAACGGCCTCCGCGCTTCCTGTCAGCAGCCCATTGAGCGCCTTGACACGGACCTCGAATCGGGGCTCGTCTATGGTCGGTTTTAGCGCGATCTCTGCCCGTCCACCCGCGACCGCGGTCGCATTAGCCGTATATCGCCTAGGCGCCGCGCTGCCTTCACAGGAAGCGACTTCAACTTCGTAACTCGCCCCTTCGATCGCGCCGTCTATCGACAAGGTCATCAGGTCGCCCGTCTGGCGCTTTACCTGAATCCATCCAGCAACGGACGGCACGACCATGCCTCCGGCATCCGGCGCGTAGGCCGTCAAAAAGACCATGTACCAGCCGGGCGGCGCGATCAGCGGATCGAAGGGCGCGGTAACCTGCAGGCTGTACCGCCCGTTGCCCAGATGCTCCGCTTCGTATTTCAGCCGGATCATTCGCTGCTCGTTGTCCCATGCGTGCGTGGCGCTGCCCGGACGCATGAGCGAGACGGACTGAATTTGCCAATCGGCCGAGGGCAATGCGGCGCTCATCGAGACGATCTGGCCATAGTCCAGCTCTTCCGACGGATTGATCGACAGGATGCGGGGTCGCTCGTTCGCGCTTCTCAGGGTGTTGTCCGGCTTGTAAAAGTAGGGCGGCTTGTAGATGGCCGGATAGGTGTTGTTCATGATCGGTCGAGAGGTCAGGTTGGTGCCCGTCATCAGCACCGATCCATCGGGCAGCAACAATCCCGATGAATGGTAAGTGCGGGCGCCATCGACGGTCAGATTCGCGTCTCGATCTTGCGAATCCATGCTGCGACGCGGCTCCCATTTCGAGCGATACCAACCGAAAACTGGGTCGGGAGTCAGCGAGAGCGAGGTTAGGGCGATGTCGCTCACCTCGTATTTGCAGTTAAAGTCATTGGATTTCTTTTGGCCGCCAAAGACGAACATCTCGCTGTTGGGCAGCAACACCGCGTTGATGTGTTGGCGAGCCTGATCCATCTCGGGTACGCGATAATACTTGAGCCTATCGTGGTGATACTCCAAAATCTCGGCCGTCGCCCAGGTAGAGCAGGTCGCTTGCGCGCTGCCTCCCAAAGTTACGACCGTGGGCAACGATTGCTCGACCGCATTCTGAGGGTTCAGTTTATCAACGCGGGGCAACAGCACGCTGGAACCGTAGAACCGATAGACCCGCTTGTCGTGCGTGCCCCGAACGCAATCGAAGCCCTCCTCGACTTTGTAAGGATCCATACGGTGAGTGGGCACGTCGGGTCCGGTGTAGACGATCGAGCCTGTCAGATTGCCAAACAGATCGGGATAGGTAACCGTGTGCAAGCGCGGATAGAAGTTGCCAAGCCGGCGCATTCGGTCGGAAAAGGTGTCGGGGCAATCTTTGAGAGACTTCAGCGAATAGGCCGTCAACAGGCCGTCCGGACCATGATACGGATCGAACACTTCATAAGTCTGCGTGTAGCCGGAAGAGTCGAATATGACGCCGCCCACGATTAGAACCCTGCCATCGGGCAGCGTTAAGCAAGTCGGATACCAGCGCGGTTCGGCCATTCCCACATAGCCGGTAACGCCAGGATCGCCCAAAATGCCGCTCCAACCGAACGGATCGGTGTTCCAATTGAGGCCCTGAAGATCGAAGATGTAAGCAGCCTTGATCCCTTCGAATCGAGTACTGCCCGCCCTTAGGCTGGTATTGGGATAGTGGCCGCCCGCAACGAACAATCTGCCATCCTCCAACAGCGTGTGTCCCGAACAGAAGAGGTTGCCCTGGTGAAGCCGATCGGTCTTGTCGCCGTTGGGCAATGGGTCGGTGCGGAATCGCACTCGGCCATATTTGAATCGCTCTCGGAGGGCAGGATTGGGATGCTCCGCAGGGTTCCAAAGCATGTAGGAGCACCAGTTGACGAACTTCTCTTCGGGGCCGGGATTCGATACAAAGAACTGTCCTCGGCCCCACAGTATGACCGTCCCTCGCGGCAGTACGCTACCGTCCACGTCGGTCATCGGGCGAGGCAGCAGCGTGGCATGAATGCCAAAAACGTCCCGGTTCATCCACTCGGGCGGCGCTAGTTGCGATGGTCCGTCCCACGGATAGCCTGGTTCGCGCAAAAGGGCGTTGTTCAGCCAACTTCCCAGGTTGTGATCCTGTCGCCAGCGCACATGCGGGCGCGTCGGCTCATAGGTCGAAGTCGGCATCTCCACCGACCCGTGAACAAAATTGGTCTCTTGCGCGGCTGCGAACGCTGTACAGATTCCTAATAGGGCTACGAATGCTCCCCTGTTCATATCCATCCTCCATGTAATAGTGTACTACGGAAATGTGATCGCGCTGTGATCGCCCAGCATTAACTGTAAAGTCCTTGAGGGTCGAGAGCCTCCCTTTACTTGGACGCCCTGACCGATGAGCGAGTTCTCGATCCGCGCAGAGAGGTTCTCGAGATGGCTGTCGTCCAAGACGATGCTGAACTCGATCTCCGCGTTGATCAGACGGCATCGGCGGCCAATGGCGGTGAACGGACCGACGAACGCGCCTTGAAGCACAGAATCGGCGCCGATGCAGACCGGACCGCGAATGACGCAATCGGTGATCTGGGCGCCTCTTTCGACAATAACCCGACCGCTCAATTGAGAGTTTACAACCTGGCCTTCGTTAAGCGGCTCGGCGTCTTCGAGGGTCAGTCGGTTGGCCTCTAAGAGCGCCTCAAGGCTGCCGGTGTCCTTCCACCAGCCTGTTACCTGCTTGGCGTTGACCTGTTTGCCATTGTCGATCAGCCATTGGATGGCGTCGGTGATCTCCAGTTCGCCCCGGGCCGACGGCGAGATGGCGCGCGCCGCCTGAAAGATGGTCGAATCGAACAGGTAGACGCCCACCAGCGCCAAGTCGGATTTGGGTTGCGCGGGCTTTTCGATCAACCGCACAACCTGGTCGCCGCTCAGCTCTGCCACGCCAAAGTCTTGCGGATTCGGCACCTTTGCCAGCAGTATCAGAGCGTTGGGCCGCGCCCGTTCGAACTCTTGTACGAACTCGGTAACGCCGTGCTTGACGATGTTGTCTCCCAGGTACATGACGAACGGCGAGCCTTGCAAATAGGGCTCTGCTGTCAGCACGGCGTGCGCGAGGCCCAATGGCTGAGGCTGATGAATGTAGGTAACGCACAATCCCCATTGCGAGCCGTCGTCCACTGCGCGCTTGATCTCGTCGGCCGTGTCGCCCACAATGATGCCGACCTCTCTGACGCCCGCATCGCGCATCGCCTCCAAGCCGTAAAAAAGCGTCGGCTTGTTGGCCACGGGCACCAACTGCTTGGCCATGCTGTGGGTGATCGGCCTAAGGCGCGTGCCTTTGCCGCCCGAGAGTATAAGCGCCTTCATTCGATCATTGCGAGCCTTTAACGTGCTTGTTCAACCACTCCGTTACCTTGACCAACATCGTTGGCGGGGGGATGTGGCCGCCCTTGTACCAAACGATCTCTTTCGGCTCCCTGGCCGCTTCGTGCAGGGCGCGGTTCGAGTCGGGCGGCACTACGTCGTCGGCATCGCCATTGATAAACAACACCGGACGAGGCGAAATCATTCCCACATAATGCACAGGATCGACCGCGTCCATCGCCTTGAGCGCCTGTGCGACTCGATCGTTCTGGCCTTCTATCGCTCTCAAGGGCGAAAGGACGCTCTTTTCCATCAAGACCTTGTAGTTTCCGCCTGCGACCAAAAGCACGGGCGCTTTGACTCTGGGCTCGACCCCTGCAAAGATCGCGCCCAAGATGCCGCCCATGCTGGCGCCGATGTAGCCGATTCGATTTGGATCGATGTCGGGACGCGATTCGAGATAATCGACCGCGCGGCGGAGATCGACTACGGTTTGGGCCAAGGCATCGCGCGAATAGTAGGCGTTGACGCCAAAGATCGCCTCGGTATCGGGTCCTTTCCGGTCGCCATGATTGGCCGCATCGATAGCAAAGAGCGCGTACCCCTGCGCCGTCAGCATCGGCCACATGGCCTTGAACATCGTTTTGTTGCCGCCCAACCCATGCATAAGGATGATGCAAGGCAGCTTCTCGCCCTCTTTGCCGTTCGGCAGAACGAGATAGCCGGGCACGCGATTGTCCCGAGCCGAGCGATAGGTAACCAAGTACGACTTGTAGCCAGCGGTCGATTCGGCCTCTTTCACATCCGGCTTGAGCGCCAATTCGCGGTCGTAGGCGAAAAGTTCTGTCGCAGCGAACTTATGGCCTGACGGTTGGGCGCATCCGGTTAGAAAGAGCGACCAGACGATTACAAACGATAAGAGCGGACGATGCATGGTGCGGCCTCCTTTTCCTTACGATTCAATGCGTATCTCGGCTTCTCCTTCTGAGGCTCAGCGATTGAAGGAGCACTCGGAAGAAGAAGACCGCCTGGCTCAGGTACCGCTTCCACAGATAGCCGGGCTGCTGGGTAAGCCGATAGAGCCACTCCAATCCGTTGCGCTGCATCCATAGCGGCGCCCTCTTGTACAGGCCCGAAACGATGTCCAGCGCGCCGCCGCAACCCATAGCAACCTTGGCGCCGGTGAGCGCTTGATACCGATCGATCCAGAAATCTTGCCGCGGCGCGCCCAAAGCGACGAACAAGATGTCCGGCTTGGCCTTTGCGACCTCCGTAGCGATCGCACGGTTGGCTTCGTCATCGGTTAACTCGATCTGAGGGCCGTGTCCATAGATTTGGAGGCCGGGATAGCGCTCTGTCAACCGATCTCGCGCCGCTTGGTTCACATCGGGCATTGCGCCCAAGAGGTAGACGCGCCAACCCTTATCTGCCGCCATTTGGCAAAGGCGCTCCAGAATGTCCGTGCCGTTGACGCGACCGGGCAACGGCTGTTTGAGTAGTTTTGATGCCCATATAAGCGGCACGCCGTCAGCAACGTTGAGCGTCCGATTGAGAAGTTCTTGGTAATCGCGGTTCGCCCTTGCTTTTTGCAAAAAGTCTAAGTTGCACGTCGTAATCTGCAACTTATCGTCCTCTTCGATGGCTTGCTGGCAAAGCACGATCGTCTCTTCGAACGAAACCCGGCGCACCAAAACGCCTAAGATGTCGGCGGCAGGCAAGTCGGCAGGGCAGGTCATTTTCCTTGTGCAGAGCCATGGCCGAGCAGGTCGTCATAAAGCCTTACGAGGTTGGGCCAGTTGTGCTCCCAACTCAAAACTTCCTCAAAGCGTTTGCGGCCAAACTGGGACATTTCTCTTCTCTTTGGCTCGTCTTCCATCAAATCTCGTATCGCCTCGGCAAACTTGCGCTCATCGCTGCCCGGCACATAGACGGCGGCCTCTTGAGCGGAATAGCGAGACTCCTGAAGGTCGAACGAGACGATCGGCAGACCGATCGCCATGTATTCGATAATCTTGTTCATGGTCGAGACGTTGTTGAGCGGGTTTGGAGGGTCGGGAGCCAGGCCAACGTCGGCGGTCGAGAAGTACTCGATCAGCTCCTCGTCGCTGATGCGGCCGGTGAACTTGACAAACTCGCCAAGGTTGAGTTCATCGGATAGCGCTTTCAGGTTCTCCAACTCATCGCCTTTGCCGATGAGCGCAAACCCCGCACGCTTGTAGCCTATATCGTGAACCAGAATCTTGATCGCCCGAATGAGATAGTCGACACCGTCCTGAGGCCCCATGACGCCCAAGTAGACGCCGAGGAAGTCGAACCCGCGCTTCAATTCGGGCTTAGGCGCGCACGGAACGAACGCGGCTTTGGACGGTCCGCTTCGAACGATGGCGATCCTCTCTAGGGGCGCCTTCCCCCTTTGGTTCGCCACGCGTCGATACGATTCATTGGTCGCGATCACACGGTCTGCCGTTCGATAGGTCATCTTTTCCAGCCATAGCAGCGCCTTATGGAGGAGGCCTTTCTTGCCGTACTTTGCCTCGTACACCTCGGGGCAGAGATCATGCTGATCAAAGACAAACTTTACGCCTCGAAACTTATACATTTTTGCAATCAGCCAGAAAGTGTCGGGCGGATTGCAGGTCTGGATCGCATCGAACTTGCGTTCGCGCCAAACGCGCTTGACCAGCCGTCGAGTCTGCTGCCAGCAGTAGTAGAACTCCTTGAAAAAGTCCAGTTTCGTGAGCGTTACAGGCGGAGGCGGATAGCGATAGAGGTGGATGCCCTCCAGAAGTTCGTACTCATGGTTGACATTGGGCGGCAACGGCGAAATGACCGAAACGGTGTAGCCCGCATCGCGCAGTGCGAGCGATTCTTGCCAGACGCGGCGGTCATGAGGGAGCGGCAGATTCTGAACCAGGATGAGGAGGCTGCCTTTACCAGTAGAGTCCGACATACTCTCCCCGAATCTTCTCTCCGTTCAAGGAGCGCGCCAAATCCAAAACAATCTGATCGGGACGGATGGCATCGGCCATGCTGTCTAACTTGCCGTCGCTATGCCCGATAATCAGCACCTCGGCATCTTCGATCACCGGCGCCGGGTCGTTATAGAGGATAGTCGCCAGGTGCGGAAGCTCGGCATCGATAAATGCTTTATTGGCGCCGTAAAGCGACGCATAGTGCACGTTTGCGTCGTAAATCTTTAACTGATAGCCCTTGCCATAAAGCTTCTCGGCCAGTTCGACCAAGGGGCTTTCGCGCAGATCGTCCGTGCCGGGCTTGAACGAAAGGCCGAACAGGCCGATGCGCCGCTTGTTCATGTTCTGCACCGTCTTAAACACGCGCTCGACCTGTACCTTGTTGCTTTGCAGCATGGCCGTCATCATGGGCGTTTCCACGTCTCTTGATAAGGCGCGGTATGTCAGCGCGCGCACATCTTTGGGAAGGCACGAGCCGCCAAAGGCAAAGCCGGGCAGAAGATACTTAGAAGAGATGTTCAACTTCTCGTCCATGCAGAAGACGCGCATCACCTCGTGGCTGTCGATGCCCTCGGCTTTGCAGATCATGCCGATCTCGTTGGCAAAGGTGATCTTAAGCGCGTGGTAGGCGTTGCACGAGTACTTGATCATCTCGGCTGTGCGTATGTCCACAATTTCGACTGCGGCGTCCACGCCGTTGTAAAGTTCGGCGATGCGCGCGCCGTCCTCGCGGCGGCTCGCACCGATTACGGTAAACGGCGGCTGATAGAAGTCGGCGATCGCGGTGCCTTCTCGCAAAAACTCTGGATTGACGGCCAGGCCAAAATCGACGCCCGCCTTCTTGCCGGAGGACGATTCCAAGGCAGGAAGCGCCACGTTGTGCGCTGTACCGGGCAAGATTGTGCTGCGGATGACGACTAGATGGTAATCCGACTTGTCCCTCAGCGCTGTGCCGATCTCCTCGCAAACGCGCTTGATGTAATCGGTCTTCAGATCGCCGTTCTCGCGGCTCGGCGTACCCACGCAGATCAAGGAGAGGTCGGTTTCTCTAACGGCGGTCGCCACGTCGCCCGTGGTGGTCAATCGCCCCGATTCGACGCCTTCTTGAAGGTATCGCTCTAAATCGGCTTCGACGATGGGAGACTTTCCGCTCGAAATCAGCTCGGTCTTGCGCGGATCGGGATCGACGCCCACCACGGTATGACCGCCCTTGGCAAAACAGGCGGCCGACACCGCCCCAACGTATCCTAGCCCGAAAACGCTAACGCGCATAAATCCTCCAGCGACCTTGAAACCGCCCGATTCCATTATTGGCCGGCGGGCGCAGAAACTCTCCCAACCTTTGTTCGGGATTATACCGGACGACCAATGAACCCAGAAGAGCAGCCCGGCCATCCCAATACCAGATATAATCCGCACATGATCGCGCCGACCGACGGCATGGAACTGAGCGGGCAGATAACTCTCGCGCCGGGCGTTTACCATTTGCCCAACGGCCTCCGCATTGCGCAATCCGACACTGCAATTAACGGCAACGGCTCGATTCTCATCTGCCCCGAGCAGACCGGCACGGGCCTTTCTATCGAAAGCGCCGACAACGTTTCTATTCGTTCGCTCACAATCCTAGGGTATCGGCACGGCGTCCGGTCAACCCGTTGCAAAAATCTGACTATCGAAGCGTGTCGAATAACGGGCACGGCCGAGCTGCCGCCCAACACGGACTTTCTCGATATTTGGCTCCCGAGCGAGCAGGCCTACGGCGCGGGGATATGCCTTACCGACTGCTCCGACAGCGCGATCCGGGACAACGACCTTCAGCATCAGATGAACGGCCTGCTGACTTACGGTTGCCAAAGGCTTAAGGTCGAGCGCAATGTCGCCAACTACTGCAGCGGCTACGGCTTTCACCTTTACGAGACGAGCGATTCTGAGTTTGAGGGCAACTACGCCGACTTTTGCTGCCGATACCATCCTCGCGGGCCGCGCCACGGCCACATGGGCGCCGATGCGACGGGCTTTTTGATCGTCAAGAGTTCGTCCAGGAATCGCTTTTATGGCAATTTTGCGCGTTGCGGCGGCGACGGGTTCTTTATGGCGGGGCTCGCTCCAGACGGGGTCCCGTGCGATTGCGAGGCGAACGAATTTATCGAGAACGACGGGAGTTTTAGCCCGAACATCGCGTTTGAGGGCACCTTCTGCACGGGCGCGCTCTATCGGGACAACCGCGCCGATTACTGCAATTACGGCTTTTGGCTCGGGTTCTCGCGCGATTGTAGAATCGAGGGCAACCAGATGATCGGCAACCGGCAAGCGGGCATAGCGGTCGAGAACGGAGTTCGATTTCAAGTTCGCAACAACCGTATCCATGCCAACGGCCATGGGCTTTTGATTTGGAGCAAGCGGGTAGAGGCGTTTTCCCAATCCGCGCCGGATAACGATACGAGCCGCGAATGGCAGATAACCGATAATGAGATCGTGCGCAACGGGACGGGGATACGAATTGCGGCCGAGCAGGATCACGGGATCCGGCCCTTGATCGATCAGCCGCCCGCGCCGCCGCCGTCCGATCACCTAATCATGAAGAATGGATTTCAGGACAATCGAATCTCGATCGATCTTCTGGGCGCTCATCGCACGCGCATCGAGCAGAACGCTCTGCACGGCGCCGAGGTCAACCTGCGCCAATCGGACTGCCAAGAGACCGACATGAAAAACAATCCAGGCGCGGCCGGAGGCTATCTGTAGCATGAAGCGGCTGATCGTGCTGACGTTCAAGGTCGTCTTGCTCGCCTGCGCAGGTCTCATCGTGCTTTCGGGGGTTATGATCGTTCGCACCTTGGGTCTGAACCAGGGTCAGATGTCCGTCGGCGCGGTCGCCCCGCCCGCGTTCGATTCGATGCAAGCCGCCAAAAGGCTGAGCGGCGCCATACAGATTCCAACGATCACGCACGATGATCCAACTCGGTTCAACGCGAGCGCCTTTCAGAGATTGCGCGCCTATTTGGAGCAGACCTATCCAACCGCGCACGCCGTCATGAGCAAAGAAGTGATAAGCGGCCACAGCCTGCTTTATGAATGGAAGGGGAAGGACAAGACGCTCGCGCCCATCCTCTTGGCGGCGCACTTGGACGTTGTGCCGCCCGTCAGCCCAGAGCGGTGGCAGCACGATCCCTTTTCTGGCACGATCGAGGGCGGCTTTATCCATGGTCGCGGTTCGTTGGACGACAAAGCGTCGGTTACGGCGATCCTGCAGGCGATCGAACTGTTGGCGACGGCCGACTATCGGCCTCAGCGCACCATCCTGATCGCGTTCGGGCACGACGAAGAGCGCGGAGGCATCAAAGGCGCGGCCAAGATCGCGGAACTGTTGGCCCAGCGGAAAGTCGAGTTAGAGTTTGTGCTGGACGAAGGGACGGCTGTGCTCGAGGCCATAGTGCCCGGGGTCAGTCAGCCCGTCGCCATGATCGGCATTGCCGAAAAGGGCTATGTCAGTTTTGAACTGACCGCCGAAAGCCGAGGCGGACACAGCAGCATGCCCCCGCGCATCACGGCGGCGGGTCGCGCAGCCCGCGCCATCGCGCGATTAGAGGAAAGCCCCATGCCCGCTCGCATCGATGGCGCGACCGCCGCCCTGTTAGAGCGTTTGGCGCCGGAGATGCCCTTTATCGAGCGGGCGGCGATCGCCAATCAGTGGCTCGCGGCGCCGATGCTGACCAAACGACTGACGGCCAGACCCTCGTCGAACGCCGGAGTGCGCACAACGATGGCCGCGACGATCTTGCAGGCCGGGGACAAAGAGAACTCGCTCGCCACCCATGCGCGCGCTGTGGTCAACTTTAGAATCTTGCCCGGCGACACGGTGAAAGAGGTCGAAGCCTACCTGAAAGGGACCATCGACGATCCGAGAGTCCGCATTGCCAAATTGGACGGCGCGACCGAGCCGAGCAAGATCTCCAGTCCGAGCACGCCACAATTCCGATTGCTCGAACGCACGGCCAGAGAGACGATCGCGGGCGCCCTGGTAGCCCCGGGGCTAGTGGTCGCGCAGACCGATTCTCGACACTACTCAGAGTTGACGGACCAGATCTATCGGTTTATGCCCGTCCGCATGAATCGGGCTGACCTAATGCGCGTTCACGGCATCGACGAGCGCATTTCCATTGAGAGCTACGCCGAGGCGATCCGCTTCTACTATCAGTTGATCAAGAACGCCGCGATAGACGAGGCGAAAACCGCCTCCCAATAGCCCCCGACAAGCGTTGGGTTGATTTTCGACGACTCTCCTGGGTATACTACGGGCGTCTTGGCGATATGAGGTCGTCGGGGCACGCACTGCCAACCAAGGAGGGCCCTATGATTAAGCGCCTTTGGTTGACGAGCGCGGCGCTCGCAACCTGCCTGTTGTGCGTATACGCACAGAAGCCTATCGTTCACAAAGTCAAAGAGGGCGAATCGATGTACACTATCGCCCACAAGTATCACCTCCGTTTGCCTGAGCTTTTGCAGGCGAACAAGATAGCCAACCCCCACGCCATAAAACCCGGCATGGCGCTGACCGTGCCCGTCAAGAAAGCAGCGGCCACCAAGAAAACGGCGACCGCCAAAACGACTGCCACAAAAGCAGCGCCGGCGTCCGGCTGGGTCCAACTGAACAAAGACCGCATCAACGTTCGCTCTGCGCCGAATACGAATTCTAAGCGCGTAACGATCGTCGATAAATATGCCAAGGGCAAAGCGCTGGCCAAATCGGGCGATTGGACGAAAATCCAATTGACCAATGGCCGGACCGGCTGGATCCTGGGCAAATACCTGTCCAAGGCTTCTGCGCCGCCAGCCGCGGCTAAGCCGAAGGCTGTCGCATCAAGGCCGACTTCCTCTCGCGCAATTCCCGGTTCGCCGTCTCCTCGCACAGAGGTCGCATCGGCAAAGGGAGTGCTTTCGACGGCGCACGGGCTGAAAGGCATCCGCTATCGATACGGGGGCAGCACCTCGCGCGGATTTGACTGCTCCGGCTTCACCAGTTACGTCTATGCCAAATACGGCATCCGGCTTCCCCACAGTTCGGCCGCACAGGCCAAGATGGGACGCCCGGTAAAGCGCAGCGAGCTAAAGCCCGGCGACCTGGTGTTCTTTAGAACGCGCGGACGCGGCGTTTCGCACGTGGGCATCTACTCTGGCAACGGTCAGTTTGTGCACGCCAGCAGCGCTCGCGGGCGCGTGCGGGTGGACAGCATCAACTCCGGCTACTACAATTCGCGATTTGTAACCGCCCGTCGCGTAAAATAGGGGCGTGGATTCAGATTGCGAATTTGACTTAGACCTGCACAAGGTCAAGAAGGTTGTCGAGGTGGGCGCTTTTCAGGCCGCCAACGAACTGCTTTCGGACGATTGGGCGCTGCACGATGTCTACGTCGATATGGACGGGCGCAGCGCCTATATTCTTTTGAGGACCTCTCCGCTCGTATGCCCGCGATGCAAGGCGCCCGCCGAGATTGAAGTATCGGAGGACCGGGAGTCGTTTCGATATGTCTGCAGCCGGGAGTGCGCCTGATCGATGCTTCTGGACGGTAAGCGCATCGCCGGCGAGGTTCGAAACCGTCTAAAGCCGAGGGTCGAAGCTTTGCGGTCGAAAGGGATCGCGCCCTGCCTGGCGGCGATCGTGATCGGCGACGACCCGGCATCCCATGCCTATGTCGGCATGAAAGCCAAAGCCTGCGCGTCCGTCCAGATGGAATCGAAGGTTGTCGCGCTGCCCAGCGAGATCGATCAAAGACAAGCCGAGCAGCGTCTGCTGGAGTTGGCGCGCGACCCGAGCGTCCACGGAATCTTGCTTCAGCATCCCGCGCCCAAACATCTGGACGAGATGCGGCTGCTCTCGCTGATACCCGTCGAGAAAGACGTAGACGGCATTTCGCCAGGATCGCTCGGCGCGCTGACCGCTGGCATCAAGGGATTTGAACCTTGCACGCCCAAAGGCATGATCCGCCTGTTGGACGAGTATAAGATCGCTATCGAAGGCAAGCGCGCCGTGGTGATCGGTCGCAGCGTGATATTGGGCAAGCCGATGGCGCTGATGCTGCTGAACCGTAACGCGACGGTTACGATCTGCCATTCCAAAACGGTCGATCTGCCCCAGGTCGCGAGGGAGGCCGATATCTTGGTCGCCGCGGTCGGCCGCGCCGAGATGATCGACGCGAACTATGTCAAGCCCGGCGCGGCGGTGCTGGACGCGGGATACAATCGCCTGCCCGATCGGTCGGGCGATGTGGGCGACGTTCGATTTGACGCGGTCGCGCCGATCGCGTCTTACATAACGCCCGTGCCGGGCGGAGTTGGCCCGATGACCGTCGCGATGCTGCTGGAGAACACGGTCGAGGCGGCTGAAAATGCGTCCGCATGACGAGCCGTTAGCGCCTCTGCGCGAGCGGATCGACTCGGCGCTCTCTTCCCTCTTGCCGGTTCATCAGCCGCAGGCATTGAGCGAGGCGATGCGCTACAGCGCGCTGGACGGCGGCAAGCGGCTAAGGCCACTGCTCTGCCTGTTTGCATGCGAGGCTTGCGGCGGACACGAGAGCGACGCCATGCCCACAGCCTGCGCGATCGAGATGATCCACGCTTTTAGCCTGATCCACGACGACCTGCCTGCGCTGGACAACGACGAACTGCGGCGCGGTCGCCCTACGTGCCATGTGCAGTTTGGCGAGGCGATCGCGATTTTGGCCGGAGACGCTCTGCTTGCTCAAGCCTTCGAGATATTGGCGGCCAATCCGGCACAGCTTCCTCCGTCCACGGCGATGGAGATTCTCCGCACCATCGCCCGAGCATCCGGCACACAGGGCATGGTGGGCGGCCAAGTGCAGGACATCTTGGCCGAGGGAGGCGAGCCGGATCAAGCCTCTTTGGAGTACATCCACACGCACAAGACCGGCGCTTTGATCCAAGCCTCGGTCATGTCAGGAGCGTTGGCAGCCGGGGCCGATCAACATCAAAGAGACTGTCTAGCGGCGTATGGCTCCGCGCTAGGGCACTGTTTCCAGATCGTTGACGACATCCTGAACGAGACCGGCGACCCGTCTCGAACCGGAAAGGCCCGGGGCAGCGATCAGCAGCGGGCAAAACTCACCTACCCGCGCGTTTTTGGATTGGAAGCAAGTCGCAGCGCTGCGGCGCAATATGCCAACAAAGCCAAAACCGCCATAGGCGACTTCGATTCGGACGCCAACCGCCTGCGCCAAATGGTCGATTACGTCTTGACGAGAGACCGATGATCACGCTCCGCCTGAAGGCCATGGAGGATATCCCCCAAGCCGCCGAGATTATCCAACAAGGCGGCTTAGTCGCTTTCCCGACCGAGACCGTCTATGGATTGGGCGCCGATGCGCTGAATTGCGAGGCCGTGCTCAAGATATTCGAAGCCAAGGCGCGCCCGCCGACCAACCCGCTGATCGTTCACGGCGCCTCGGTGGAGCAGTTGGAGCCTTTGGTCCAATCGCCCGGTCCGCTCTTCTATCGCATTCTGGAGCAGTTTGCGCCTGGTCCCGTAACGCTCATCGTCAAGAAGTCCGATCTCGTTCCGTCCGAGACGACCGCAGGGTTGGATACAGTCGCCGTTCGAATCCCGGCACACAGGGTCGCTTTAGATTTGATTCAGAGCGCCGGACGCCCCATCGCCGCTCCCAGCGCCAATCGATCGGGATTTGCAAGCCCGACCACCGCCCAGCATGTTCTGGACGAGTTGGACGGGCTTATCGACGCGGTTCTTGACGGCGGTCCGTGTCCGGTCGGCATCGAATCGACCGTTGTGGACATCTCGGACGGAGAGTTCGCCATATTGCGCGAAGGCGCCATCACCGGCGAGATGCTGGCCGAAGCGACCGGTCGTTCTGTTACTGCCCGACAGGGGTCTCCGCGCTCGCCGGGAACGTCTGGCAGGCACTATTCGACTCAAACGCCGCTGGCGCTCGCTAGGGGCTGGCCGGAAGATCTTGCTGCAAAGGTAGAGGCGATGAAAGACCGGACGGTCGTTGTCATCTGGCCGACCGATTGGCCCAAAACGAGCGCGGCGCATCATGTCGAATGGGCAGAATGGAAGAACGACGCCGGGCTGGCCGAACGGTTGTATGCGGCTCTGCGCGAGGCGGACGCGCTGCATGGCGATGTCATCATCGTTCCCTTGCCGGACGGCCGGGGATTGCGCTCTGCGATTCGCGATCGGCTTCAGCGCGCTCAGGCAATCAGGTAAACTCACGGCCAATCCATGCCCTCAGAAGTTATCTACCTCGAAGGCCACGTTATCGACTCGCTCACGCTGTCCAAAGTTCTCGATCTGCTAACTTCTTACGGTTGCGAATATGAGATCCAAGATGCCCACATCGGCCATCAGCGAGACGAGACGAGCCGGTTCCAAATCTCCGTAAGCGCATCGTCGCCGGAGTTGCTGGAACAGGCGCTCGAAGAGGCCGTCCAGCACGGCGCGATCTACTACAAGGGCGACGCCAAACTGGCGGAGGCGCCTGCAGACGGCGTATATCCCGAAGACTTCTACTCTACGACCAACTTGGAGACATGGGCGCGCGTAGGCGGCCAATGGATCGAGGTCGAGAAGCTGGAGATGGACTGCGGCGTGAGAGTTTTCGACGACAATCGCCGAGCCGAGTGCGCGCCGTTTTCGAGGGTCAAAAAGGGCGACCTGTTTGTGGTCGGACACGACGGTTTGCGCGTTGCGCCGCCCGAACGGCGCGATCCGACGACCGTGTTCGCCTTCATGGGCAGCGACGTTTCGTCCGAAAAGCCCAAGGAGAGGATCGTGCGCGGGGTGGCCGAAGCGATCCGCAATGCCAAAGAAGAAGGCAAGCGCGTTCTCTTGGTGGGCGGGCCGGCGATCATCCATACCGGCGCGGCCGGGTTCTTAGAAGAGCTGATCAACAAGGGCTGGATCGATGTGCTGTTTGCCGGCAATGCGTTAGCCGCGCACGATATCGAGGCTGCAATGTTCGGCACCTCGCTGGGCGTCCACCTCGATCTCGGATCGCCGGTAACGCACGGCCACCAGCATCACCTGCGGGCGATCAACCGCGTGCGAGGCGCCGGGAGCATTGCGGAAGCGGTGAGGCAAGGCATTATTCCGACCGGCGTCATGCGCGCCTGCGTGCTGAACAATGTCGAGTTCGTGCTGGCCGGCAGCATCCGGGACGACGGCCCGCTGCCCGACGTGATCACCGATATGATCGAGGCTCAAGACGCCATGCGCGCAAAGGTCGATGGGCTGGGCGTTGCCGTGATGGTCGCTACGACGCTCCACTCCGTCGCGACTGGCAATATACTGCCCGCTACCGTGCAAACATTTTGCGTGGACACCGACGCCGACACGGTGATCAAGCTGAGCGACCGCGGCACCCACCAGCAAGTCGGCATTGTAACCGATTGCCACTTCTTTATGAAGGAGCTGGCGACCTACCTTAAGGACGGATGGAATGGCTGAACCGTTAGGATACTTTGCGCTGGTGCTGCACTCCCACATTCCCTATGTGATGTCGCACGGCAAATGGCCGCACGGCACCGACTGGCTAACGGAAAGCGCGGTTGAAACCTATCTGCCGCTCATCGATACCGCCCGGCGATTGGAATCGGAAGGCATCGCGGCCAACTACACGATTAATCTGACGCCGATTCTTCAGGAGCAGTTGGCGTCCGAAGCCTTCAAAGCCGAGTTCGTCGATTATCTGCGACAGAACATCGATGCCAGCCGAGCAGACCAGAAGGCGTTCGGCCAAGACGGTCCGCTCTGGATGGCGGGCATCGCCTATTTTTGGGAGCAGTTCTACGCCCAACAGATGGAGTTCTATATCAACGGATTAGATCGCGACATCTTGGGCGAGTTTCGTCGAATGCAGGACGCGGGGCTCATCGAGGTCATCACCAGCGCCGCCACGCACGGATACTTGGCCCTGCTAGGCACGGACGAGAGCGTGTTCGCCCAGACGCGCATTGGCGCAGAGACCTATCGGCGCAACTTTGGCCGCTCGGCGCGCGGGTTTTGGCTGCCGGAATGCTCCTATCGGCCCGCCTACGAATGGTCGCCGCCCGTGCCGGGCATCCAGCCGACTATGAGGCAAGGCGTCGAAATGGCGCTGGCCGACAGCCAGATCGATTACTTTTTTGTGGACACCCACCTGTTGCGCGGCGGCGAGCCGACCGGCACCTATGCCGCGCGCTTCCCCGGCCTGATGAAGCTTTACGAGCAGTTTCGCAAAAACTTTCAGGATCAGCCCGACCGTCATCCCTATCAGCCTTATCTGATGTTCGGATCGGGAGAGACGCACCGCCCCGTCGCCGTCTTTGCCCGAGACCCTGAGACGACCGCTCAAGTCTGGAGCGGCGATATGGGCTACCCGGGCGACGCCGCCTATTTGGAGTTTCACAAAAAGCACGCGCCCAGCCGACTTCGATATTGGCGCGTCAGCGACAACAAAGCCGACCTGGGCGCCAAAGAAGCCTACGAACCGTGGCGCGCTTATCAGCAGATTCGATCCCATGCCGACCACTTTGTAACCGTGCTAAAGGACACCCTTCGCAAGCATCGGGATCGGCACGGCCGGCCCGGCATTCTGGTCTCCATGTATGACACAGAGCTTTTCGGCCACTGGTGGTTCGAGGGGCCCGAATGGGTTTACGAAGCCATCAAGCGCATAGCCAACGACCCCGAGATCGAGATGGTCTCGTGCGGCGCCTATCTCGACCGTTTTCCGCCCAAAGAGCGCGTCGTGCTGCCCGAAGGATCGTGGGGCGAAGGCGGCTATCACTACGTTTGGCTGAACAAGGACACGGCTTGGGTCTGGGAGCGAATCTATCGCGCGGAAGCCCAGTTCCTCGACCTGAAGGAGAAATGCGCGAACAACGAAGCCGCACAGCCCTATCTGCAACAGTTAGCGCGAGAGCTTTTGCTCTTGCAATCGTCCGACTGGCCGTTTCTGATTACCACCTGGTCGGCAAGGGATTACGCGGAGATTCGCATAAACGACCACTTTCGACGCTTTGAAGGCATCGCCAGCCTGATCGACAAAGTCCTCATGAACGAGCGACCGACAGAAGCGGAGCTCGCGCTCTTTGCCGAAAGCAGAGAGCGCGATCCCGTGTTCGATCCAATCGACCTAAACGCCTGGTCGTCCTAATCCCAGTTGGGATAGATCTTCTTGTTGGACGAAAAGTAGGGTCGCTTGAGAGCCCCATAGACCATTCTCTTGGCATGGCCGTCCGCCCAGACCGCGTTGGCGCCGTCGCGATGCAAGAAGTGGAAGTGATCCCTCAAGCTCCGATCGTTGGGCGGGCTGTCGTACCAGTCCCACACTTGCAAAAAGTTGCACATCGGCACGCGCGCCAAGTGCTCCCACATGATCAGAGTCTGCGCAGGCTGATCGACCTCGGCGTTCGGCGCGCCCGTGTTCACATAGATGCCGCTCGGACCATAAGCGAACGTCTTGGCCGCGGGGCTGTACTCCTTGTTGAAAGCCAACGGATTGCGCGAATAGTAAGGCGCGTAGTTGAAGCCGTTGTTGAACCAGTTAAAGGCCAGCGCCATCTGCCACCGGTCCGGCATGCTGGGACAGCGTTTGACGCCCTCGTTCTTGATGTAAGGATCCACAGCGCCCGACCGAGGGCGCCGGGTGGCCCGCTCGTAGACGAGGCCGTAAAACCCGCCCGTGATGCCATAGTTGTTGTTGTCGTAGCCTATCCAGATCTGTTGAGGCGCAAATCCGGGCGTATTGTCGGGCTGAGACGTTGAAAACCACGTATCGTCCCAATCCTGCAAGTACAGCATGCTGGCTTTGCCGATCTGGCTCATGTTGCTAAGGCAAACGATCTGCCGACCGCTCGCTCGAGCTTCGGCAAAAACTGGGAATAGGATCGCTGCCAAGATGGCAATGATCGCAATCACGACTAAAAGTTCGATCAACGTAAATCCGCGCGTCTTCATTTGGATCTCCTCCCCACTGCCCGTGTGATCGCGGAAATGCAAAGTTCAGATTCGTCGCATCGTACGGCGATTCCTGCTTTTACATTCAAACTTACGAAACAATCGAGCGCTGGGGAAAGTTCCTGCCAGCAATTCTACCGTGCCAGCCAATCGCTCATGTGGTTCTTTCGAGCCCACTGGCGCAGCTTCTTCAGCGCCTGCACTTCCAATTGTCTGATCCGCTCTCGCGAGAGTTGAAGCGGCTGACACTCCGGATCTTCCTGCTCTTCGATCCCGATCCGTCGACGTACGGCCCACTGTTCTCGCTCGCTCAATGTCGAGATAGCCGCCGAGAGTTCCGCCAGCCACGCTCGGTTGATCGCCAACTCTTCCGGGTCCTTAATCGACGGATCTTCCAGCAGCGCCAACAACGTCAGATTGCCGTCCGGATTAACGACCTGATCCAATGAGAGGGGCTCGCGAGCGATCTGCGTCAACCGTTCGACCTTCTTTCGGCTCATTTTGAGGCGGGCGGCCAGTTCTTCCGTCTTGGGCTCTCGGCCCAGGCCGCGCGTCATCGTCTGTTTGGTCCGCTCGATCTTTCTCAGCGATTCGACCGCGTGGGTGGGAAGACGAATGGCGCTGGCCGTGCAATCGACGGCGCGGATGACCGACTGTCGAATCCAGTGCGTGGCGTAGGTGCTAAATCGAAAGCCGCGGGTAACGTCAAAACGCGCGATCGCTTTCAAGAGGCCGATCACGCCCTCTTGAATCAGGTCCTCGATGGGCACGCCCCCATGGCGATACTGCTTGGCCACGCTGACGACCAAGCGCAGATTCGCCTCGACCAGCCTGGTGCGGGCGTACTCGCAGCCGGCCTGAGCCAGAGTCGCCATCTCCACCTCTTGCTCCGCGTTCAACAGCGGAATCTTGAGCAAGCGATGGAGGTGCGAGGGCAGTTCCTCTTGTGCCGGCTTCTCCTTCAGATGTTCCGGCACATCCAATTGCGCCTCGTGACACTCTTCCTCGTCCAACTCGTCCTTTCTATCGAAATCATCAAAAAAAGGCATGGATTTAACCCCTACCTGCTCAGTATCAAGCCCTACGGCTCGCCGTCCATAGCGGGGCCCTACTCTCTTTTGGAACAGCAAACAACCCTATCAAGTTCCTTTCAACGACGCGCGGCTCCTGCTTTGAGAACCGCGAAGACATCCGCATTTCTACCTACAATTGCAAAAAAACCAGCGCTTTCGCCAGGGTAAATCGCGTTCCGGCGATCGCATCTTAGGCTGTGAGCAAATTTTGTGCCAAGCCGCAAGGCAGGAGTCTATAGACCCGGCATCGAACCTAAAATCGCCCAGTCGAAACAAATTTCGACGATTGGCCGCCTAAAGTGGAAAGAGAACTTGGCGGGCAGGGAACCCAACAAGCGGATGAGAGCGCATCACTCGATAGCCCCGGAACTCAGAGTCAAGACTCAGGTCAATCAAAGCCTGATGCTCTTGAGCCGGCTCTTGATGCTCAACTCGGCCGAACTGGAAGCCGAGATCGAACGCGAAATCGACGAGAACCCCGCCCTTGAGCGCTCGATCGACGATAGCGATCCGCCGCCGCCGCAGACGCCTTCGGACGAGGTCGACCTGCGCATCTACTTCTCCGACCCGGACAGAACTCACGAGCGGCTGATCGACACCGACAGCGAGGAATCGCCTTGGCAATCCGAGCCCGCTTCATCGATTACTCTGCGCGAGCACATCGCTCAGCAGACGATGCCGCAGCTAAGGCCCGAACTCCACACTATTGCTGCGTTCCTAATCGAAGCCATTGACGACAACGGCTATCTGCAGATCGATATCGAAGAGGCCTGCCTGCAATGCGACGCGCCCTTGGAACTCGCCGAAGAGGCGCTTAAAGTCATTCAATCGTGCGATCCCGCGGGCGTGGGAGCAAGAAGCCTGCAAGAGTGTCTCGCTTTGCAAGCCCTCAGCGCCCTGAACGAGTGCGATTTGGACGTTTCTAAAGAGACCATATCGGACGCAGAAAGGATCATCGCCCTCTGTTGGGACGACTTTGCAAGGGAGAAGGTGGCCAAAATCTCTCGAAAGCTCAAGCTGTCCATTCCGCAGGTGGAGCGCGCCTACCAGTACATTCGGCACGGCCTAGCGCCCTATCCGGGCGAGAAATTTTTGCAATCCTCGGGCAACGTTGGGCGAACGGTCGCGACCGGCGTCGAGCCCGACGTCGTTATTCGATCGTCGGTGAACGGATTGGACATCATCTTCAGAGGGCCCGATCCCGATTCTTTCGGCTTAAACGGCTACTACACTCAGCAGTTCAAAATGATCGGACAAGGCATGTCGCGCCTGCCCGAAAGCGATCAGGACCACATTCGGGAATACGTCGACCGGGCAAAGCTTTTTCTGCGGGGATTGCTCAAGCGGCGCGACACGATGAAGCGGATCGTGCAACTGATTCTGCAGACTCAGCACAACTTCATCCTGACGGGCGACCACCGGTTCATAAGCCCCATCACCCGGTCCGACTTAGCCGAGCGCGTCGGTCTGCATCGCAGCACCATCGGCCGAGCGGTCAAAGGCAAGTTTATGCAACTGCCCAGCGGCGCCACGGTCAGCATGGACGTCTTCTTTAAGCAATCGGCGCGGGCGGGCCTGCTGATCGAACAGATTATCCGCGAGGCCGAAGAAACCGAAAAACGCCTGAGCGACGAAGAGATCAAAATCAAACTCGAAGAGATGGGCGTCTCCGTGTCGCGCCGCGCCGTCGCCAAGTATCGGCACCAATCCAAAATCCTCTCCTCTCGCTGGAGGTAGACTCAGCCCATGCGCATGCCCAGCATCAAATTCGGCACGGAGGGCTGGCGCGGCATCATCGCCGACGACTTTACTCTGGCCAACGTCCGCTTCGTTACTCACGCTATCGCCCATTACATTAAGAAAGCCAGTCCGCCCGGCAGCGGAATGATGATCGGCTACGACTGCCGAGCCCAAAGCGAGGAGTTTGCCGAAGCCGCCGCCGAAGTTCTGCGCGCGCACGGATTCAAAACCCTAAGAGCGCCTAAGCCCGTTTCGTCGCCTGCCGCCGTGCATGGAATGCTGACCCACCAGATGCAAGGCGCGATCATGTTCACCGCCTCGCACAATCCCGCTGCGTTCCATGGCATCAAGTTCAAACCCTACTACGGCGGCGCGGCACTGACCGAGATTACGGCGGGCATCGAGCAAGAATTAGAGCGGCTGGCGCCCGAATACGAGACCTTGATCGAACGCCCCGGCAACGCAGACGCCGGACAGGAGCACGACCCAGTCCCCGCCTATCTAAACTACCTGCGCGAGTTTGTCGATATGGGTGCGATCGCCAAGGCCAACTTGAACGTCGCGACAGACGCCATGTACGGATCGGGCGCGGGCTATCTGCCGACCTTGCTGAGGGAAGCAGGCGCGCAAGTAACCGCATTGAGAGAGGAGCGCAACCCCTGGTTCGGCGGCGCCGGGCCAGAGCCAACGGCCAAGAATCTAACGCCTCTATCGGAGGCTGTTCGCAACGCGGGCGCGATGGCAGGAGTGGCCGTAGACGGCGATGCGGACCGGATCGGCGCGGTGGACGAGCACGGCAACTTTGTGGATAGCCATAGAATCTTCGCCATCGTGCTAAGGCATCTGGTCGAGGTTCGCGGCTGGCGCGGCGGCGTGGTCAAAACTTTCTCCGTCAGCCGACTGATCGACCGCCTGGCCGAGCATTACGGCCTAACCCTGCACGAAACGCCGATCGGCTTCAAGTTTATTTGCGAGCTGATGCTGAACGAAGACATCTTGATGGGCGGCGAAGAGAGCGGCGGCATCGGCATCAAGCGCTATATGCTGGAGCGCGACGGCGTCCTGATGGCGATGCTGATTCTGGAGGCGATGGCCGTCAGCGGCAAAACGCTCTCGCAGTTGGTGGAAGATGTCTATGCCATCACCGGTCGAATGGCCTATAGGCGCATCGACGCGCACTTTAAGCGAGACCAGATGCCCGCGCTGCGAGAGCGACTGAACGGCGCGAACCCATCGACAGTCGGCGATTGGAGCGTGCAGAGCGTGTCGGCGCTAGACGGACGAAAGTTTTTGATGACCGACGGAAGCTGGCTGTTGATGCGGGCTTCGGGCACCGAGCCTGTGGTTCGCGTCTATGCGGAAACGGAGCGCGATGCAGACGCCGAGGCGCTGGCCGCCGCTGGCGAGCGCCTGCTGCGAGAGTTGATCGGGATCTAGCGTATTTCCAGTTCATAGGTCTCGGCGACCTCCAATCGGAACGCCAGGCTCCCGCCTGGCAACTCCCTGCTCGATTCGTACTCAATTTTGTGCTACATTTTCGAAGATTCCCGTTGGCGCACGATGGTAGACCCTCCGCACCAAACGACGGGCGTGCAATGATCCCAACCCTTTGCGCTCTTTGCGCGAAACTGCGCCGTTGGAACCTCCCGCCTGGCCCCGTCTCGAAAAGTACCGCCGGCGTCCCCGCCGGCCCCGTCTCGAAAAGTACCGCCGGCGTCCCCGCCTGGCCCCGTCTCGAAAAGTACCGCCGGCGTCCCCGCCGGCCCCGTTCGCCCGTTCAGGGTTCGATTCGTACTCAATTTTGTGCTACATTTTCGAAGATTCCCGTTCGCGCACGATGTTCCGATCCCTTCGCGCCCGCAGATGCGGAAGGATTAGATCGCTCTTCCCCCCAAAATCTTCGATTTTGGGGGGAAGATACAGAAGGGGGGGCGCAAACCATCCGAGACAGACCGACATTCGGCTAAAAAGGCAACCGAAGCGATCGATCGGGCGGCCCCTCCCCTATATCCCCTCCCCAAACGCTCCGCGTTTAAGGAGGGGACTGAATCTAAGAGGGCCGGTCAGATTCCCGCTGGCG
>JABWCR010000011.1 GCA_013359125.1 Armatimonadota bacterium
GACATAGACGGACCGAGCTGTTGCGCAGCCGTCCGGTTTTGGGAGAGAGACTAGGAGAATTCGAGGGTACTCGTTCCCCAGATGCTCGATTTGGCTAGGGGGCAGGTTCGCGAACTGAAAGCGATTTTGAACGGGATCGTATGTCTCGAAGGTCTTCGTTTCGTTGGACGGGTTAGTGGTCTGTAGACCGCCGACGATCTGAACCTGGCCGCTCGGCAAGACGGTCGGCGTGGGATACCATCTCTTTTCGATCATGCCTACACCCGGATAACCGTCGCCAGGCCCCCCGAGTATCCCCGACCAGCCGTAACTTGCACCGCTAGCCCATCCGGCAGCCGTCCAAGTGAAGGCGGCTCGTATGCCATGGATCGAATTATCCGTGTCTTTTTGTTGCCCGCCGGCCACGAAGAGCTTGCCGTCCGGAAGGTTGGCGTGTCCGCTGCAGAAGATGTTGCCGTCGTTAAGAAAGTCGGTAAGACTCGGAATTGGGTCAGGACAGAACGTAACGTAGCCGTAGCGCCGTCTGGCCGTTTCGAAGATCGAGTCGCCGCTCCACAAGAGGAGAGGCGTATAGTTGGGCCGGGCCACCCCGTCGTTCCATGTTGGATTCACGCCCACGCCCCAAAGCAGGACGCTGCCCCTTGGAACCGTCTGCCCCGACGCTTGCCAAGTCTGCGGCGCTACCACCGCGTGAATGCCGTAAGTCTGAGACTCGGCCATGTCGTAGAACAACGGCCTATTCGGGTACGGCGGCGCAACGTCATAGTCGGTCGTCATCCCGCTGCCGGGCGGCACGTTCGGTCTAAAATAGACCCTCCGCCACCGCGCGGGCGTCTCCTCTCCCTCTAGCGCAGGGCTGAGAAAGCTCCAACTGCCCGCCTGGGCCAGCGCTTCGGCACAGAGGAAAATAAAGAGCGGTATGAACGATCGTTGCATGTTCACCGTTGCCGCCTCATCGTTTCAACTTAGCGATATTGTACGCCGCATCTCGGCTCCTTGACTCCATCGCTGTCAGACTGTTCGCCAACGCCGTCTAAGACAGGTTATACTTTCTTGGGGGTATCGCCCCTAGGAGAGGAGACCCGATATGCTATCGATCTGTTTGAGCTTGGTAGTTTTGGCGAATGCCGATGTAACCATAACCGCGTACGACGCCCAGACGCACCAAGCGATACGAGGCGACGCGATCGTACAATCCGCCGATGGCGAACATACCGTAAGGCTGGGCGAAACGATCAAAACCTCGGGCGAAATCGTGGTCGGCGTCCTAGCCGAAGGCTATCATCCCTCAATCTCGGCCTTTGCGCCCGATGGCGAACTGCGCATCGCCTTCTACCTAGAACCCAAAAATCCCCCGGTCGAAACCACCCATCAATGGATCGACGCGCGCCGCAGCCCTGGCGGCAGCCTCGTAATGGGCTTCCTGACGGACCAAGACACCGGCGCCCCTATCGCTGGCGCCCTTGTAACATCCGGTGGACAGAAAACCCATAGCAACGAGAACGGCTTCTTCTGGTACGTCGCGCCCGCAGGCAACGGTTGGGATACCGTCCGCATCGAGCATCCCCGCTACGCAACCCTCACAAGAACCTCTATCCCCGTCTGGCCGGGCGGAGACTGGACTATGCGCATCCGACTAACCCCAGGCTCCGGCAGCATGATCGATCGCGAAGCGCACAACTTGATCGAACCCAAAAAGGAGAGCGCGGCGCCCAACGACGACGCCGGAATTCAAGTCGCCTCCGTTGGCTTCCCGCTCAACATCCGGGTAGGACGCAACTGCCCAACGTCCCGAACCTGCACCACGGTCGAGGTGCATCCCATGGAGAACTACGTCAAGCGCGTGCTCGCCTCCGAGTGGTACTCCTGTTGGGGCAGCCTGACCAACGGCATGAACTCGCTGAGGGCGGGCGCCGTCTCCGTGCGCAGCTACGGCCTGTGGTACGTCTACAATCCGCTCGACGCCAACTACGACATCTGCGACACCACCAGCTGCCAAGTCTTCGGAACCAGCACCTCCACCAACGCCAATAACGCTGTCGATCAAACGCCCCGCTACATCTTGCTCCTATCTTCTGGCACCGTGGCGCGGTCGGAATACTCGGCGGAGAACAACAACTCCGGCTGTGGCGACGGATACACCGGCACGGGCACATCATGGCCTTGCATAGCCGACCCTGTCTGCACGGGCTTTTCCAGCTTTGGGCACGGGCGCGGGCTGTGCCAATGGGGCTCGGCGCGATGGGCGGCCGGCACGCGAATCTTGACCTCGTCTCCCTGCGCCGCGGGCACGACGCACGGACACGGAACCAAGACCTGGCAACAAATCCTGGCGCACTACTACCCGCAATACACGCTGGTGCAGGCGGCTTCGGCCACCCTCAACGGTGTTACAAGCGTACCCTTCAATGTTAAGCGCGGAACGCGCCCCCGCCTCGATTTTAGCCTGACCGCGACAGAGGCCTTCCCCCTAATGTTAGGCGCATCGATCCGGCCTTCCAGCGGCGGCAGTTACGTGTCCGATCCGCCCAACGACCGCAAGTTGACCGTTCCGGCGGGCGCGTCCGTACAGCCCAGGCTCTTTACCGTTCCGGCCAACCAGCCGACCGGTCTGCACGACGGCCTGACCGCGCTCTGGTTCGACCGAAACAACAACGGCCTGATCAACACGGGCGACATCGTGCTCTCGTCGGCCAACTATACGGCGCTGATGAACGTGCGGGTGAACGTAGCGGGCGATGTGGACTTTGACGGCTGCGTGGACGACATCGACCTTTCGCGCGTCTTGTCGGCCTTTGGCCAAAGCGGCGTCCTGCCCGAAGATCAAAACTACGACGGCATCGTCGACGACCTCGACCTGGCCATCGTGCTGTCTAACTTTGGGGTGGGGTGTTAGAGGGGGTTCTATGGCTTATAAAGCACAGTTCGTTCAATGTGCTTGTTGATTGCCAACGGCTCGACCCTTCCGTTCGGGAAAGCAAACGCAAGGGTCGCATAGTCGAAAGGGGCCAAGGTCTTGTGGACTACAGTATGGTGATTCGGGCAGAGCAGAATCATGTTCTCCAAACTGTCGTCTCCGCCCCTCGAAAGATAAACAATGTGGTGCGCCTCGCTTGCCTCAACGCCATAAACGACACGACCATCAAAGCCGCACAGCTGGCACTGGTCGCCATAAAGACGGCGCAATTTATCTACTAACGATCGATCTTGAGCAGCCGCCATCAACTCGTCTGTTCGAGCGTCCGAATACTGCGCAGACGACTCTCTCAGCACAGATTGAAGCCGCTTTTGCCCTAGATAGACCGCCATCTCTAAAATCCGCTCATCCGGTACGGCTCTTGCACGCGGTTCCAGCGTGAGACGCTCCGCAAACTTCTCCAGCAAAATAGACCCTTCGGGCTTTACCGACCTAATCGACTGAAACCGCTGAGGCAAGCTGTAACGGTTGCTACCCTCTGCGTTGCCGGTATCAAGCGGCAAGAGTCGAACTAGATCGAACAAATCGTTCTGATCTTGGTCGTCGACCCGAAAGTACGTCGATTTGCCAACGTCCCCCATGACCCGATATGGCCCGTACTTGTACCCAGGTCTGTTGATCGTTTTGGCGGCGACCACCAACATGGCCGCCAAGCGATACTCAGTCTGGCCCGTGGCGCCGATCACCTTGGTGAACAGCCAAAGCCTCTCGCCGACATTGATCCGATTGTGAAGCGCGGGCTGCCTTGAGTTGTAATGAAAGCCCGCCCCGCGTTCCAAATCCGGCCAGTAATTGTCAGGATGCCAATAGGCGATCAAATCCATGGTCTGGCGAATTATACAGCGACCTGCCTGCAAAATGAGAATGTCAGAGCGCAACGTCCGTCTTCGGACCATCCACATAGCCGGAGAACGGCTTTGAACGGGAATCCGCAAAAATGTAGCACAAAACTGAGCACGAATCGACCCCTTGTCAAACCCCGTGCGGAATACCGGCTAAGCCTATAGCCCGCCTCAAACCAATAATCAATCCTGAGGCGTTCGGACGCAACTTGGCCGAGATTCACAAGGAAGTGAGGGAACCAGACATGGCGGGGCGAGAACTGAGGGTGGTGCGGCTCCTCGAGCCGGAGCTGTGCATGAACTGTCGATTTGCGCACATTGCCAACGTCGAAATGACCGACGGGCGCGTGCAGCGCATGCTCTATTGCAGAAGGCTGGATTGCGACAACTGGGACTACGCCTCGGCGGAACCTGCGGTCAAGGTGGACTGGTCTAACGAAGCAGAAGATTATGAAGCCCGTTAAACGATGGATCCGTAGAATGGCCGAACGAAGGGCGCCCAGACTGAAAGCCGCTTGGGAGCAATGGGCCGAGCCGGCCGTCCTTGAACCCGAACTTCAAAGGATTACCCAGGCTGCAGAGAAATTCAAGCAAACCGTCCGAAACGCTCGACCGTCTATTCGACAGCGCAGACGGGTATAACAGTGTCGAAATGAAGCGGTTATCCACGATCGTCGGTCTCGTTCTATTGGCGGCGCTCTTGCTCTTCCCCCAGGGTTGCGGCGGCATCGGCGGTCAGATTCCTCTGGGCAACCGAGTTCGATTCACCATTGCCGGCAAAGGCGACATCGTGATGGTCTTGTACAAAGATCACGCCCCCAATACGGTCGAGAACATGATCACCTTGGTCAATAACAGGTTCTACAACGCCATCAAGTTCCATCGCATCGTGCCCGGGTTTGTCGCACAGGCGGGCGACCCCAACACCAAGTCCCTGGACTTGGACGATAACCGTATCGGCACGGGCGGGCCGGGATACACTATCCCGTTCGAGGAGAACAGTCTGCGACACTTGCGCGGGTCGGTTTCTATGGCTCGGCGAGAGGGTCGCAACACGGCGGGCAGCCAGTTTTTCATCTGCTACAACGATCAGCCCACGCTCGATGGCGACTATTGCGTGTTCGGACACGTGATCGAAGGCATGAACGTAGTGGACAGTCTAGTCCGAGGGGACATTATCCTGCACGCGGTGGTCGAAGTCGGCGAATGGGTTGATTAACGGCCGCGACGGCTGGAGATCAGCTCGGTGTTCATCCCCACCCAATGAAGGCTGCCGTTAAAGCGCCCGTGCTCGATCTTTAAGCAGCGATCCATCACGACGTCCATGCCCGCGGCCTCGGCAATCAGCGCCGCCTCCAGGCTGACCACGCGCAATTGCAGCCATAGCGCCTTTGCGCCGATCTGTACTGCGTCGCGGGCGATCTCGGGGCATTGATCGGCTCGGCGGAACACCTCGACCACATCGGGCGCCTCGGGCAGCTGCAACAGGCTCGGATAGCATTTTTCGCCCAAAATCTCCGTTTCGTTCGGGTTGACAGGGATGATTTGATAACCCTCGTGCTTGAGATACGAGGCCACAAAGGAGCTGGGCCTTTGCGGATTGCCGCTAAGCCCGACAATGGCAACTGTTTTGGCAGTCGCTAGGATGCGTCGAATGGTGTCCGGGTTCTGATACTTCTCCCTCTGTTCGGGTGTCAGAACGGAGTTCATCGTAAGGCTGCAGGCCAGGCTTTCGGTCGCGCTCATAGTCAAAGGGGAGTCTACCTGTTGCCCGGCGCAGGAAACCCAAGGAGGAGTATTGAACCATTATCCCCATGATCACGCGAAGAGAACTGCTCAAAGGAGCCTTGGTAACCGCCGCGGCGACCATCCTGCCCATCGACTTGAAAGCCGCTCAGCGAAAGCGGGCTTTGCGAATCGCCCACCTCACCGACATACACGTTCAGCCCGAATTGAATGCCGGGCCGGGCATGGCGCACGCGCTGAAGCATGCCCACAACCTTAAGGACAAGCCGAATCTCATCTTAACGGGCGGCGATCTGATCATGGACTGCTTTGCAACGGGATACGATCGCGCCAAGCTTCAATGGGACCTGTTTATGAAAGTGCTTGCGGACAACACGAATCTGCCCGTTGTGCACTGCATCGGCAACCACGACGTTTGGGGCTGGGACAAGCGCGAGAGCAATGCCGACCATGCTTCCAAAGCCGTCAAAAAGTGGGCGACCGACCTGCTGAAAATGCCCCGCCCCTATATGAGCGTCGAGCGAGCTGGATGGAAGATGATCGTGCTGGACAGCACGCATCCTAACGGCGCAGGCTACATTGGAAAGTTGGACGAGGAGCAGTTCGACTGGCTGAAACAAGAGTTAGAGCGCACGCCCGCTAGGACGCCCATTCTGATTCTCTCGCACATCCCGATTCTGTGCGCTTCGGCCTATTTTGACGGCGATCTGGCCAAGGGCGACAACTGGCAGGTGCCGGGCTCATGGATGCACATCGACGCCCGCCGGATTATCGAACTGTTCGTCAAGCATCCAAACGTCAAGGTTTGCCTGAGCGGCCACATTCATCAATACGACAAGGTGGAGTATCGCGGGATTACTTTCCTCTGCAACGGCGCGGTGTCGGGCGCGTGGTGGAAAGGCGATTACATCGGCACGCCGCCGGGATACGGGGTGGTCGATCTCTATGACGACGGCACGGTCGAAAATCAATACATCCTGACCGGTTGGAAAGCCGCCAGCTAGCGACCGATAACGACCGTGAACTCGCCCTTTTGGTCAGGGGCCGAGAACTTTTCGACGGCCTGCGCCAGCATGCCGCGATAGATCTCCTCGTGCTGTTTGGTCATCTCTCGGCAGACGGCAACCGGTCGGTCGCCCAAGGCTGATAAAGCGTTGGCCAGCGTCTTACCAATACGATAGGGCGACTCAAAAAAGACGACCGGCCCAGGCTCGTCCTTATACTGTTCGAATATTGCCCGCTGTTGTCCGTCCTTGCGCGGCAAAAACCCTAAAAACCGATAGAACTGAGCCGCGAAGCCCGATACGGAGAGCGCCGCCGAGACCGCGCTGGGGCCGGGCAACGGCGAGACGGTCAAGCCTTCCGAAAGCGCAGCCAGGACCAGTTTTGCTCCCGGATCGGAGACGCCCGGCGTGCCGCCATCGGTAATCAGCGCGATCGTCTCGCCGTTCCGAAGCCGCTCGATCAATGATTCGATCCGGCTCTCGGTCGAGTGTTCGTGGAAGCTGATCAACGGCGTCTTGATCTCGTAGCGAGCGAGGAGTTTGCGGCTGTGCCGGGTGTCTTCGGCGGCGATCAGGTCGGCCTCTTGAAGCGTTCGCAGCGCGCGCAGGGTCATGTCCTCCAAGTTGCCGATTGGTGTCGCGACCACATAAAGGGGCATGGCCGAGTTTACCTGGGGTAGACTTGCCGCCATGATCCGCGAGCGGTTTGAGGCCTGTCGACAAAAGGCAGAAGGGGCTCTAATCGTCTATGTAACCGCGGGCGATCCGAACCTAGAAGCCCTGCCGGACATCTTGCAAGCCGTCGATCAGGCAGGCGCGGATTTGATCGAGGTCGGCATCCCGTTCAGCGACCCTCTGGCCGATGGCCCCATTATTCAGGCCGCCGCGCATAGGGCGCTGCAAGCAGGCGCAACCTTGCAGCGAGTATTGCAAACGATCGCCGCGCGTTCGGCTTCCATCTCTGCGCCCCTCATTGCCATGACCTATTACAATCCGCCGCTTCAGTATGGTCTCGAACGGTTTGCACGCGAGGCTTCAGAAGCAGGTTTCGCGGGCGTCATCATGACCGACCTGCCGCCGGACGAAGCGGGCGAATGGTTGTCCGTGAAGGGCGACTTGGACCCCATATTCCTGCTCGCTCCGACCAGCAGCCCGGAAAGGATCGAAAAGGTCGTCCAGTTCGGCGGCGGCTTTGTCTACTGCGTCTCTCGCACTGGCGTAACGGGCACGACCGAAAAACCCTGGGACGAGGCAAAGGCCCTGGTCGCAAGGACGCGCTCCATGACCGATCTGCCGCTGGCTGTCGGATTCGGAATCTCTACGCCCGAGCACGCGGCCGAGATCTGCCAATTTGCCGACGGCGCGGTGGTCGGTAGTCGCATTGTGGAACTGATCGCTCGAACGAACGACTGGTCGCAAGTATCGAACGAAGTCTCGCGGCTTAAGAAGGCGACCGTTAAAGCAGCAGCGCCTCCGTCTTAGCGCCCTTTGGCAAGGGGCTGCCGACCGGTACGACCATGAGCGCATCGGCCATGACCAGCGCTGTTTGAGCGTGCGACCCTTGATGCCCCGCCGAGGTCGCCACCAACCCTTCTTCCGTCAACTGCAGACGCACACGAGCATACTCCTCGCGTCCGTGCGGATCGGGAAAATCCTCGCCCGCGATCACCGGGGCGCGGCGCAGGTGCACGTTGGTATGACCGGCCAATTTGCGCAGCGCCGGTCGAACAAACAGATGAAACGTCGCGAACGCCGAGACCGGATTGCCAGGCAAGCCGAAGAAGAAAGCGTCTCTCACTTTGCCGAATGCAAGCGGCTTTCCGGGTTTTACGGCAACCTTGTGCAGTGCGATCTCGCCCAAACGCTCTACGGCGCTCTTGACAAAGTCCCGATCCCCTACCGACGCGCCGCCGACCGTAATCACGCAGTCTGCGCTCTGGGCAGCCCGCTCTAACGCTTCAATGGTGCGATCGAGATCGTCCGGCGCCCGCTCTATCAGCGTTACTTTGCATCCAATTTGTTCGCAAAGCGCTTGAAGCATCGGCGAATTGCTGTCCCTGATTTGACCAAAATCTGGGCTGGTCTCGATATCCGTCAGTTCGTCGCCTGTGGACACGATTGCGATTCTCGGTCGCGCGCGCACCGGGACCTCTCCGTATCCATGCGTAGCTAACAGACCGATCATCGCCGGCGCGATCTCGCTGCCTTTTGAGGCAATGAGCGTACCGGCGCGGAGTTCTTCGCCCCGTCTTCGAATGTTTGTGCCCGAACGCAGCGCCTCATTGACGATGAGAGCATCGTCCTCGATGACCGCGTCTTCCTGCATCAAGACGGCGTCGGCGTTGAGGGGAATCGGCCCGCCGGTATAGATTCGCGCGGCGCATCCGGCTTCAAGTTCAGTCATCTCGCTCGCCCCGGCTGCAACGACTCCAACTAACGTCAATTTGCCAGGAAGATCGGCCGTCCGCACCGCGTAGCCGTCCACGGCCGAGTTGTCGAAAGCGGGCTGATCGAGCGTTGCGGTTAAGTCCGTCGCCAACGCGCGACCAATGGCCTCAGAAAGGGAGCAAATCTCCGGCTCGAGGGGTGCAACAGATTGAAGAATGAGCTGAATCGCCTCTGGGACGGTCAGCATGATTCTGGCGACCTACTCGTTTTCTGGCTCTAACTCCAGGCCGCCAAAGCCCTCTTCGTCATCGTCATCGGTGTCGCCGGTTCCAACCTCCAAGGCTTCCAAGCCGACCTCGATCGGCTCTTTTGCCTCAACTTCATCTTCTTCTGCCAGCAGGTCGGCCTCGGGCGATGCCCATTGGCGAGGATGTCTATTTCTACAGGTTTCGCAGACGAAGGTTACCTTGACGTCGGACAGCCAGGCGGGTACTTTTGAAATTGTGCTGCCGCATTCGGCGCATAAAGCCATTCTCTACTCCTCCTTGGGAGCCGACTTTGACGCCTTGGCGGCCTTATCGCGCAGATACTGCTTGTGCGACATAATGCCGTTGATCACCATGATCGCCGCGGCGACAAAGTAGTAAAGCGTTAACTTCGGATCGGGGGCCTGACCGGGATCGACGATCGAGGCATTGCCTCTGGCCAGCCCGATCGTGCCGATCGCGACCAGCACGACCGCGATCCAAAAATAAGTGTTCTTCCACCAGCCCATAAGGATGGAGAGTATACCTGACCACCGACAGGATAAAAGGGCGTCAGAGCGAAACTCAAGCCTATGCGCTGTTTCGTCGCTCTTCTAATCTGCGTTGGGATTAGCGTCTGTCAGTCTCCTAAGCCGATCTTTGACGGCCGATCCTTGACCGGGTGGAGATCGCCGGATAAAAGCGGCCAGCCTTACTTTGTAGAAGACGGCGCCCTCGTCTGTCCGCCGGGCGGAGCGCGGCTGTTCACAGAAGAAACGTATGCCGACTTTGCGCTTCAACTGGAGTTCAAAATGCAAAGCGGCGGCAACAACGGCATCGCGATCAGAACGCCGTGGGGCGGACATGCCAGCACGGAAGGCATCGAGATACAACTCTTGGACGACGACGCGCACAAGAACGCAGGGCCGACCGAGATTTGCGGCGCGGTCTATGGCATCGTTGGCGCAAAGCGAGGCGCCTCCAAGCCTGCGGGGCAATGGAACCGTATCGAGATTCGCGCTCAAGGCAGACGCATTGCGGTCGTTCTGAACGACAAGCCGATCGTCGATGCAAACTTGAACGAGGTCGCGAACCGCCGCCTGTTGGCAGAGCGACCCGGTTTCTTGCAGGAGCGCGGACACATCGGCTTTCTAGGCCACGGCAGCCGCACCGAGTTTCGCAACATCCACATCGCACAGTTGCCTCCCTCGCCGCCGGATGGATTCGTCAGTTTGATGAACGAGCGCCATTGGCAAGGCTGGATCGGCCGCCTGCCCGATATTGAGGCTATGAGCCCGGCTGACCGCGCCAAAGCACAAACCGAAGCCGATGCGGTCATGCGCGAAAATTGGAAATTCGTCGATGGCGAACTCCGCTACACGGGCAAAGGCCGCAACCTCGTCAGCGCCAAGGAATACCGCGACTTTGAACTCGTGATCGATTGGAAGATCTCGACGGGCGGCGACAGCGGAATCTATCTGCGCGGCTCGCCCCAAATCCAGATATGGGACAACCCGGTCGGCTCGGGCGGCCCGTTCAACAATGCCAAAAACCCCAACAACCCCAGCAAGAAAGCCGACAATCCGCCAGGAGAGTGGAACCGATTCAGGATACTCCTCATCGACGACCGGGTTACGGTCTTCTTAAACGACCAGCTGATCGTTAAGAACGTCCAGTTCGAAAACTATTGGGACAAAGAAAAGCCTCTGCCCGAATCGGGCCGGATCGAGCTTCAGCACCACGGAAATCCCTTGACGTTTCGCAACATTGCCATCCGCGAGATAGCGCCGACCAAGCCGTGACCGGGCTGCGGTTGGCCGAGGTCGATTCCACCCAGCGTATCGCCGCGGAGTTGGTCCGAGCGGGCGAACGAACTTATCGATACGTGCTGGCCGATCATCAAACTGCGGGGCGCGGGCGACGCGGCGCGATCTGGCACAGCCGCCCAGGTTCCTCATTCTGCGCGTCCTTCATGCTGTGGAGACCGTTCGAACCGAGGGTCCTGCTGGCGGCCTGGGCGGCGCTGGTTGCGGCAGAGAAGTTGCCATTGGCCGATGTGCGTTTAAAATTCCCCAACGATCTGATGCTCATGGAGCGCAAACTGGGCGGATGCTTGGTAGAGATGTGCGGCGAGACCGCCATCGTTGGAGTTGGGATCAACCTTCGAATCGGCGCCTGTCCGCCTGATTTGGGCGTTAGTTTGGAAGAGGCAGGAGCTTTCGTCGATCCAGTGGAATTGGCCGAGGCGATAGCCGACGGGCTGGAGGCTGCAGACAAAGACTGGATCGAGCGTTGGCGAGCGCGGGACTGTAGCGCGGGTAGACGCTATCGGGGCCAAGAGACTGGGCAAGAGGGCGTCGCGCTGGGCGTGGACGAAGCCTTGCGATTGGTTATCCAGGCCGATGACGGCCAAGTCGTTTCCACCCATTTGGCCGAAGGTACAATCGACCGATGATTAGGACGATCGTGGTGGGCGCGACCGGATATGCCGGTTCGGAACTGACGCGCCTCCTGATCGGCCACCCCGAAGTCGAGATCGTCGCGCTGACTTCTCGCTCCGAGGCTGGCAAGCCTCTGGCCAGTCTGCTGCCTCAATTCTCCGGCGCTCCCCTGCCCGAGCTGACGACCTTTGACCCGAAGAGCGTCCGCGCGGACTTGGTCTTTCTAGCCACCGAGAACGGCTACGCCATGACCGTCGCCCAGGACATCCTCTCTCAAGGCGCCCGAATAGTGGACCTCTCTGCCGACTTTCGTCTGCACACGGCTAACGATTACAAGGATTGGTACGGCCTCGACCACGCCGCGCCCGATCTGCTGGAAGAAGCGGCCTACGGCCTTCCCGAATTGGCCGATAGATCGATGCTGAGCAAGGCGAGAATCATCGCCAATCCTGGCTGCTATCCCACGGCCTCTGCGCTGGCGCTGGCGCTCATGGTCCGCGCAGGATTGGCCAAGCCCCAGACGCTCCTAATCGACGCCAAGTCCGGCGTTTCTGGCGCCGGTCGGGCCAGAATCGAGGTCGATTATCTCTTTACCGAATTGACCGAAAGTTTCAAAGCGTACGGCGTCCAAAAGCACCGCCATACCATCGAGATCGAGCAGTCTCTAGGCGTTGAGGCCCTCCGATTCACCCCTCACTTGGTTCCCATGAAGCGGGGGATCTTGGCGACCTGCTATGCTCGTCCCAGCAAGAGCGCAACTGCCGATGAACTGCACGCTCTTTACAAAGAGGCGTATGCGAACGAGCCGTTCGTTCAAGTAAGGCCTCTGGGCCAGTTTCCAACCACGAGAGAGGTCGCGCACACCAACCGATGCGACATTGGAGTTTGGGCGGACGAGCGGGCCGAATGGCTGATTGCGATCTCGGCGACCGACAACCTAATCAAAGGCGCCGCAGGGCAGGCGGTGCAAAACATGAACCTAATGTTCGGCCTGCCGGAGACGACCGGTCTGCCTATTGTTGCTCCGGTCTGATCTCTAACGCCCACCTCGCTGCATCTCGCACGCCCTCGTCCTCATCTTCGGTCAGCGCGCTCAGACGGTCTCTCAAATCTGGCCGATTCTTGGCTGCAATGGCTCCGTTTCGTACAATCCCGGCGCGCTTGGCCCGTTTGATGGCCGAGCCTTGAAAACGCGCGCGAAAATCCTCCTCCGAAAGCGCAAGAATCTGCTCGAGCGTCATGTCTAACGGTTCAGAAGCGATCTGCTCGTCGGTCGCTGGCGCCGCTCGCATCGGTTGCGAAGCGCGGGCTTGGTTGAACGGGCAGACGTCTTGGCAAACGTCGCAGCCGAATATCCAATCGCCCATCTTTGGCTTCAACTCATCGTCTATGGGGCCTCGGTGTTCGATGGTCAGATAACTGATACAGCGGCTCGAATCGACGCGATAAGGTTCCACAATCGCTCCCGTCGGGCAGGCATCGATGCAGGCGCGGCACGTTCCGCAACCGCCGACGGCAGGCTTGTCCGGCTCCAATTCCAGCGAAGTCAGCATCACGCCCAAGAAGAACAGCGACCCCCGCTTCGAGTCGATCAGGCAACTGTTCTTGCCGTACCAGCCGATGCCCGCAAGCAGGCCCAAATCCCGTTCTAAGATGGGCGCCGAATCGACGCAGATGCGATAGTCGGCCTCAACGCCTATGGCTGCTTGAACCCTTCGGAATTTTTCGCGAACGACCTTGTGATAATCCTTGCCCCATGCGTATTGGGCGATCCGATGCTCCTTGCCGCGCGGTTTGCCCTGAGCGTAAGAAAGCGCGGCCACAATGGCGCTCTTGGCCGTAGGCAAAAGGCTCTTTGGGTCGGCCCGTAGCGCCTTCCATCGATGCATGTAGCCCATCGTCGCGGCATAACCGTCCGCGAGCCATTGGTGGAACTTATCTAAGTTGGGCGGCGCGTCGACCGGCGCGATGCCCGCCTGATCAAAGCCTTCCGCCAGGCAGGCATCGATCGCCCTCTGCTTGAGCACGGCTCACTCCTCCCAGCCCAATCGCGCCAGCGCATAGGAACCCCAAACGATAGGAGCAAGCGCGCAAAAAAGCGAGGCTACGATGAGCCAAACAATACCGGCCGCCCAAACCCAGTAGTAGTCCGACGCGCGCGCAAACTCGAAATTCGCGCCAATGTAACTGGCGCCGTAGGCGATCAGCCCGACCGCCAGCACATAGGCCGAAAAGCTGACAAAGCCCCACAGCAACGCCCAAAAGCTGACGCGCTGGCCAGGATGATCCCAATCAAACTTTGGAAATGCCGCCGAAATCCCAACGCCGATGCCCGCTAGCGCCGAGCCGGCAAGCAAAGCGGCTGCAAATGCGCCTAACGACAACCAAAACGGAATGGCGAACAGAATCGAATAGAACAAGAGCCCTGCCCACGCCGAACCGACGCAAACCAGAATGGTGGAAAGCTGCTTGGCCAAGAGCGCGACCAACGGCGTTGCAGGCGACGACTGAATCAGCCAGTAGGCTCTTCCATCCAGACCCACCGACGAGAGCGCCAGCACGCTGGTCTGAAGATAGAGCATTCCACCGATCAGCGCGAAAGTAACGGTCGTGATCAGATCGGACGAGCCGCGCATCGGAAACTTCAACTCTAGCGCAAGCGGCAATCCAAGCAGAAGCAGAGGCGTCAAGGTCTGATAGAGCGTCATCGGATCCCGCCGTAGCAATCTCAACTCCTTGACCACCAATGCCGAGAGCGCCGAACGCCTGTGCCTTTCGGTCAGCGCAGACGACACCTTGCCCTCTTTCAGTTGCGCAGCCTTCTCAAACGCATCGGGATTGTCGTAGATTCGCTCGCCAAGCATGATCGACAAAAGATAGGCAAAGACGCCGAATCCGATCAAGAGCGCCGTTCCCAATAGCACATGCGACCAACTGCCGATCGAGAATCCGAGCGCGGCCTTCGCGGCCCAGTCCGCAGGCGTGTATTCGAAAGAGGGCGGCATCGGCAGGCGATCAAAGCGCAAAACCGATTCGAGATCGCCGACGCTTCCGATCAACCCGATCAGTAGCGCCACCGGTACGCCCAGTTGGAGCGCCGCTAAGGCCTGCCGCACTCGGCCGGGACCGACCAGCAGCGTCAGCCCAAAAATCAGAGCCGACCCGACCAAAGCGATCGTCGCCGTGTAAATCAGCCACAAGAATCCTGTAAAGACCCACCCGACTGCGCTCAAACCTAGTGCGCTCCCGATCGCCGCCCAGGAGGCGATCAGCACAGGAAGAAACACGCGACCGCCGACGAATAGTCCGTCGATCAGCTTGATCGCGACGGTCAACTTAAGCGGCGTCGGCGACGACCTCAACCACTGAATGTCGGGCGATAGGAACAGCGTCGAGAAAAGCTGAGGCGCGCCGCTCGCCAGCATCAGCGCGCCCAAATAGAGAAAAGCGCTCTGCACCATCCGATGGGTGATCGCATCCCGCGCGACAAATCGTATCTCCCAAGCCAGAACAAAGATCAACCCTGCCCAGCCAATGCCCAAGCCGATCCAAATCCATCGCTGCCGCCACGACGCCTGAGCGACGGTGTTGACCGCCATGCGATACCGGGAGGACAACAGCGCGGTCATGGTCAAACCGTGCAGATGCGAAACGCTTCTTCCATGCCTTTTATAGGATCGCCTTTGGGGATGAACTCTTGACCGATGTAGCCTCTGTGTCCGGTATCGGCGATGGCGCGAGCGACGGCGGCGTAGTTCAGCTCTTGATTCGCGCCGATCTCGTTGCGACCAGGATTGCCCGCCGTGTGATAGTGGGCGATGAACTCGTGCTGGGCGCGTATCGTGCGGATCACATCGCCCTCCATGATCTGCATGTGATAGATGTCGTAAAGCAGTTTGACCCTTGGCGAGCCGACCAGCTTGCACATCTTGACGCCCCACTCGGTGGTGTCGGCATGATAGTCGCGGTGATCGACCTTGCTGTTCAGCGGCTCCAAGGCGAGCGTGATCCCTTCGCGTTCGGCCATCGGCGCAAGCCGCTTCATACAGGCGGCCATGTTCTCGATTCCCGCCTCGTCCGCCATGCCGCGACGGTTGCCCGAAAAGCAAATCAAGATAGGGATGCCGTACTTCTTCGCCTTCTCGATGTTTTTGGCGACCTCGTCCTCAATTCGCGCATGCTCTTTCGGATCGTTCATGCCATTGCCGATCGAGGCATGGCCTCCCATCGTAACGATCTCCAAGCCGGCGGTTTTGATGTCGTCCCAATGCTGTTCGGGCGCTAGCTCCAAGCCGCTGTAGCCGATGCGCTTGGCCTCGCCGATCAGTCGCTTCGGCTCCATGCTGCCGTAGCACCACCAGCAAAGGTCTTGCTTTAGCCTAGGCGCCTCCGGTTGGGCGATAGCGGGCTTAACGGCAAACCCGGCGGCGGCCATCGCGCTGGTAACGATAAACTCCCTTCGGTTCATAACGGCCTTATTCGACTTCGCGCAGCAGTTTCCCGCCAAAGGACGCAGCCAATGAACATCGAACCTAATAATCATGGAACGACCCGTCGCGCTGATCACCGGCGCAACCCGAGGAATAGGCCTCGCCATTGCCAAAACCATGGCCCAAGAAGGCTATCGTCTCGCGCTGGCCTCGCGACTCAAGGCAGCCGATCTCTCGCAATTCGATGGCGACGGCCATGCGGCGTTCGTGCTGGACTTGGCCGAACCGGGCACGGGCAAACGACTATATGCCCAGGCGAACGAGACCATGGGTCGTATCGATCTCTTGGTCAACAATGCCGGAATCTATGAGCCTTCGAAGATAGAGGACGATAGCGCCATGTCGGCTTGGCGGCGAATTTTCGAAGTCAATCTGTTCAGCGCCGTCGAACTGTGCGCGCGCGCAGCCAAAAGCATGGCGAAGGGCGGAAAGATCGTCAACATTGCCTCGCGAGCAGGGTTCAGAGGCGAAGCGGGACACTCGGCCTACGCGGCTTCTAAGGCCGCACTGATCAACCTAACCCGCAGCCTCGCGGTCGAACTCGCGCCCAAGGGCATAGGCGTTGCCTGCGTTGCGCCAGGCTGGGTCGAGACCGCCATGGCCCGACCCGGAATGGCGGAAAGGGCCGACAAGATCGTTGCCGAAATCCCAGTGGGCCGCATCGCTTCGCCCCAAGACGTGGCCAACGTCGTGAAATTCTTGGCTTCGAGCGAAGCGGACTACCTGACAGGCGTTACCATCGACGTCAACGGCGGCTCCTACTTCCACTGATCATGGCCGAGTTTCCTAGGCTGTTCACCGTTTCTGAGGCCGAAGCGCTGATGCCTCAACTCGGAGTCTTGCTCAAAAGGCTGCAAAAGGCCGCTGGGAAAGCGAGAGCCCATTACGAAGCCGACCTGCGCTCCGTGGTCAAAACGAGCCTGACCAACGGCCATTCGAAACCGAAGAAGCGGCGCCCGATCGTTCGCGAGATCGAGGAGATCGTGCGCGCAGTGCATCTTCATGGCGCGGTGGTCAAGGATTTGGAGATGGGCTTGGTCGACTTCCCGCACCAGCGCGGCAACCAGGTCGTATTCCTCTGTTGGAAGCTCGGCGAGCCCTCCATCCGTTACTGGCACGAGCTAGACAGAGGATTTGCCGAGCGCAAGCCGGTCGCACAGCCGCCCAACAAAGCGATGGCCGACACGGTCATCGATGCCTTTGTGCGCCGTTACGACAAACCGACCCACTTGGCCTGGGCGCCCGGTCGCGTGAATCTCATCGGTGAGCATACCGATTACAACGAGGGCTATGTCATGCCCCTAGCCATCAATCGCTATCTCATGGCAGCGGCCAAAGTGAACGAAGAAGGGCTGCTTCGCGGCTTCTCCAGCATCGACCAAAACCAACCCTCGCTCAACCAGATCGAGCATCGCATGAACGATGTGCCGCTCGAACCGCCGAACGATTGGAGCAAATATGCCCTTGGCGTTGCCAAAATGCTGTCAAAGGACGGTGCGCAACTGAGCGGCCTCGACTTTGCTGTCGAATCGTCGCTGCCCATCGGCGCGGGTCTTAGCTCGTCGGCAGCGATCGAGGCCGTTTTTGCGCTGCTCTGGAACGAGATCGACCGCCTGGAACGCTCGCCGACCGAATTGGCCAAGCTTTGCCAGCAGGCCGAGCGCGACTACGTCGGATTGAACTGCGGCATCATGGATCAACTAGCAGTACTGGCTTCCAGAGAGGGCTTTGCAATGCTGATCGATACCCGCGACCTGTCGTTGCGCTTTGCTCCCATCCCAAAGTCTTGGCTCATCGTGGTCGCCGATACCGGAACGCCCCGAGAACTGACCGCTTCCGCCTACAACGAGCGAGTGAAGGCCTGCCGAAAGGCTGCCAAAGCCCTCAAAAAGAAATCTCTGAGAAACGCATCGCTGGACGATCTGGAGAAGCTGGAGGCCGAACTTTTGCCCTTCGCGCGCCATGTGATCACCGAAAACGACCGAGTTTTGGCCTTTGCGGCGGCGCTGCAGGCCGGCGATTCGGCCCAGGCTGGGGCGCTCATGGCCGAATCGCATCGTTCGCTAAGAGACGACTACAAAGTCTCCAGTCCTGCGCTCGACGCAATGGCCGAGGCGTGCTGGCAAGCGCCGGGCTGCATCGGAGCGCGAATGACGGGCGCCGGATTTGGCGGCGCATGCGTATCCCTGGTCGAGGCCGCGCAACTCCACGACTTTATAACCAGCGCGGAAAAGGCGTACAAGAAGGCTATGCCGCATAGACCGTCGCTGCAAGTCTGCCAATCGGTCGGCAGCGCGGGCATCGTGGAACTGTAAACCGGTAAGATTGCAGGGCCATATTGGGCATAACGCCCAAGCCGCGCCAATCGTATAATAGATGCTATGGCTTTAGGGACGAGCAACGCGATGACAATGGATGGCTGGCAACGTCCAGCAGAGGCCGCACCGCTGAGCGCCGAAAGCGACGAACGCTTGGTGGTGAGAGCCAGAGCGGGCGAAGAGCCCGCGCTGGAGGAACTCTTCTACAGATATCGCCAGCCCGTCTTCCGCTTCGTGATGCGGATGGTCAATAGCAAGGACGACGCCGAGGACGTAACGCAAGACGTCTTTATCCGCGTCTACGAGCACCTCAAGTCGTTTCGAGAGGAGTGCCGTTTTAGCACTTGGATTCTAAGGATCGCCGCCAACCTCTGTACGGACCGAGCGCGATCCAGACAACGGCAGACGCAATTGCTGCAACAAGAAGCGACCGATCGCTTAGAGTGGATGACCCATCCGCACGCGCCCGACCCGGTCGAGCTGGCCCATGGCGACCAAGTCAGCGCAACGGTCCGACGAGCCTTAAACGCTCTGCCCGACCACCACAAAATGATGATCGTGCTGCGAGACCTGGAAGAAAAACAGTATGAAGAGATCGCCGAAATGCTGGGCTGTACGATCGGCGGCGCAAAACTGAGAGTACTGAGGGCAAGGCGAGCGCTGAAAGCGCGCCTGACGCCCCTGCTGGAACAAATAGGAGAGATGGAAAATGTTCGTTTGTAAGCTTGCGCAAAGGCATCTGGACGACGATCAAGCCCCGCGCTGGGCCAGCAACCACTTGGCCAAGTGCGCCCATTGCCAAGCAGAAGCCGATACGATCCATAAGGTCTCGCGCCTGGTCAAACTCTCCGAAGAGCCGCCCGCCAGCGAACTGAGTTGGAGCCAAGTGCGAAGCAAACTCAACATTCAGCCAGCGCCGGTTCGATCAAGAAGTCGCTTCGTTTGGGGCGGCATGGTCGGTGCGACCGCAGCGCTGGCCGCCGCCGTCTTCTTCTTCAATCAAAACGCTTACGAGCCGGTCGCTGCGTCAAAACCGATCGAGGTCGCATCCACCGAGTCGATCGCCGCGCCCAAACTGGATAAGGCAACGCCCGTCGTCAAGACCGCGGCCTCAACGCCCGACAAGCCTAAGTCATCCATCTCCATTCGACGCCACAAGCCCTCGCCGCCGATAACCAAAAAAGCCGAGGCGCCGGTAGTCGTGGCCGCCCTTCCCTTGGAACCGATCGATAACGGGGCAGAGGACGTTCAGTATCTGACGCTGACCCTCGCCTCTGGAGAGAACCATGTCTTTTCGTTCTAATCTTGTTCGCTGGACAGCCATCTTAGTCTTGCCCGTCGCGGCCTCCTTCGCGCAAGGCGCAAGGTTCGATTTTGACTTCTCGACGCTTAAAGCCGTCGAATCGAAGATCGAACTGCGCCATGGCAACGCGGCCGCAATCGTCAACGCCATAGGGGGCCTGCAAGACCCCGACCTGGCCGCCCTCGAAGCGTTTCAAAATGCCAACCGCGTCATCGTCGAGCGGGCTATGCCGAGCGTGGTGGCCGTGCGCGTCGAGCGAGGCCAACTGCCGACGCGCAACATGTTGCCGAACAAGGCGCTCGCATTGGAGAGCAGCGGCTTCGTGATCGATTCAAAAGGTCTCGTGCTTTGCACCGCCGAAGGCGCGGTCGGACAAGGTCCGTTCCGAATCACCTTCAACGACGGGCGCGAGTATGTCGCTCGCAAGCTGGGCGCAGATGAACTGGTCAGCAATCTGGCGCTGCTCGAGTTGGAAGGCGCGACCAATCTGACCGCGCTCAACCTGGGCAACTCGGACCGTGCCAGGCCGGGCGACTTTGCGATCTTGGTCGGAGGCAGCCGCGCCGGATACACCTCGAGCGTTACGATAGGCACCATCGCAGGCGTAGACCGCATGGCGATCGACCCGCAAAAAGGACGCTTTATGCCGCTGATCCAATTTAACGGCTTGGTCGGCGCGGGCGAGCCGGGCAGCCCCATTTTGAACGCGCGCGGAGAAGTGATCGGCGTCCTCAGCGGCGCCCTGGCCGCGCTCGATCCCGATGGCCGACCGCTCAACATGCAGACGCAGACCATCGCTAGCACCGGATTCGCCGTGCCGTCCAACATGGTAACGCGGGTGGTCGACCAGATAAAGCGCACGGGCAAAGTTCAGTACGCCGTATTGGGGCTTAAGTATAACAACGCCCCTCGAGGCGGCGCGCTCGTGCTCGAAGTCGTCGTTGGCGGACCGGCGGCCAAAGCGGGCATCAAGGCCGAGGACGTGATCGTTGAGTTTGACGGGCGCTCCACGCCAAACGTGGCCGAACTGACCAAGATGCTCTATGCGGCCCGCCCCAACAGCCAAGTTACCATAACCGTGCTCCGTAACGGCGTTCGCCAGCCGGTTACCGTTCGGCTTGGCGTCGCGCCTTAAGGGAGTTCTTCTTCTCCGCTTCCGGCTGCCGACTCTACGGCAGCCCTGCGCACCATTCTAACGCGCCTCAACCGGGCGCCGTCCGTCTCTTCGACGACAAATCGCCACTCCTCGTCGCACACCTCTTCTCCCGGTTGGGGCTGGCGACCGAACAGACCGAACACATAGCCGCCCAAAGTATCGAACTCTTCTGACGAGAGCGTCGAATCGAGCTGATGGTTCACGTCGTCTAAATGCAGATGCGCATCGACCAAGAATGAGTCGTCCTCCTCGATGACGATGGGCGAACGAAGCTCGGCATCGTATTCGTCCTGTATCTCGCCGACGATCTCTTCCAACAGATCCTCCAGCGTTACGACGCCCGCGGTGCCCCCATACTCGTCCTGAACGATGGCCATGTGTACCCGAAGGCGGCGGAACTCCTCCAGCAGTTCGCTCACCTCCTTGCTTTCCGGCACAAAGTGGGGCGCCCGCATGATGCGTATCAGCGAAATGTCCTGCTGGCCTTCGCAGACGGCCAACAGGTCCTTAACGTGCACGATGCCCACGATCTTGTCGATCGTGCTCTCAAAAATGGGAATGCGCGAGTGGCCCGTCTCGCGAACCAGTTTCACGACTTCCGACGCGGTGGCAGAAACGGCAACGCAGCGCATGTCCACTCGAGGCGTCATCACCTCTCGCGCTATGGTGTCGGTAAACTCGAAGATAGAGTGGATCATCTCCTTCTCTTCCTCTTCGATCACGCCTTGCTCTTCGCTCGCTTCGACCAGTATCTTCAGCTCTTCCTCGCTGATAACGGGGGCGGGGTGCTGTGCAGCAACGCCGAACGGCTTGAGCGAAAGCCTCGTAATCGCGTTTACAAACCACAGCAACGGCGACATCAGCGTCATCAGAACAACCATCGGCCTCGCCACCCACAGTACTACCGCTTCCGGTTTGGCCACAGCGATGCTCTTAGGAACGATCTCGCCGAAAACAATGCTGGCCAAGCTGACGATGAGCGTAACGATCGCAACCGCCAGCCAGCTCAGATTCACGTTGTATTGAACTTCGGCCGGACGCAAAAGGACGTGAAGCGGACCGGCCAGCGTCGTAGCCGCAACGGCAGAGGCAAAGAAGCCGACCATGGTCGTGCCGATCTGCACGGTCGAAAGGAAGCGCGTCGGCTCTCTCTTCATGTCGTCCAAGATCGGCGCCAAACGGTGTTTCTTTTCCACCAACGATTTGATCCAACTGTGCCGGACCGAGATTAAGGCAACCTCGGTCAAGGCAAAGAGCGCGTTGGCCAGCAACATGGCGACCAGCAAAACGATGCTGGAGAACATGCCGAACGATGGAGCGTCAGTCGCCCCGCTTGGCTGTCCGTAGGCGAACCAAACGAGAGCGCCTGCCGCAACGGCAATGATCGATGCGCGCCTTAACGCGCTTCGACGTTGTGGCGGTTCAGAGTTTTCAGATATGCGTTCCATTTATTTGTGCGCGAGCCCTCCTTATGTGGGCGAAACCACCCAGTAGACAAAAGCCGCCAAAGCGACGCCCAAAAGCGCGCCCAAAACGACCTCCTGCAACGAATGCACCTTGGCCTCCACTCGGCTTTGTGCGACCAAAAGCGCCAGCACAAGAGCCAGAATAGTGGCCAACAGATTGCTTGAAATGATGATGATGGCAACGGCGAAGAAGAAGCCCAAGGCCGCATGGCCGCTCACCGTACCGCCATGAAACAACTGAATCTGACCCCGCATGGTGAGCGCCTTGACCAAAGAGACGACAACTAAGATGACGATCGCCCCTATGGTCAGCCCCACCCCCCAAGTGGTCGGCACCGCGCTTTCGAACCGCAACCGAATCTGCTCCAGCCTCAAATCGCCCAAAAAAAGCACCCACGCCACCACCAGCGCGTTGATCGTCGCCACCAGCACCGCGCCAGCGGCGATGTCCTTGGCCAGTTTTGCCAGAGGATGAAACTCCTGGGTTACCATATCCACCACGGCCTCGACCGCCGTGTTAAACATCTCGGCGATCAGGATGATAGAGATGGTGAAGATCAGCACCAGCAGTTCTTGCCGATTGAGGCGGAAGAACAGTCCCAGCATCAGCGCCAGCGCCAGGCTAAAGAAGTGCACGCGCATGTGCTTCTGCGTGCGAACGGCGTGAATGACGCCTTCCAACGCAAACCGAAAGCCGCCAAAGGGGTTCTGAGCCTGCTTGATAGCGGCGTCGATTTGTTCGGGCGGATCGTCGGATCTGCGTTCCGACTCGGATGGATCAATCATAGTGCCGCGAATACCATTCAGGATCAGCGTCTATTCCGACCTTGGCCAGCGCTTCGGTCGCCAGTCGGTTCATTGTGCGTCTACCTTTCGCCGTGTCGTCGTCATACCCTATCAAATGCAACGTCCCGTGCAGGCATAGCATCAGCAGTTCGGTCTGAACCGAATGTCCCGCTTGTACGGCTTGTCTCCTAGCCATATCGACTGAGACGGCCACATCGCCAAGTTGCAACGGAAGAGAGGTTGGGCTGTCCGGCCAAGCCGCGCCCGGCTCAAGATCGTATAACGGGAAACTCAGCACATCGGTCGCCTCATCTTTAGACCTATATTGCCGGTTGAGCGAGCGAATCTGCCGATCGTCGGTGAAAAGAAAGCTGACAACGCCTCCGCGACCTTCCAATAGCGTCGAGATCGCCGATTGCAAAAGACCCTTGCTCAACTCGCGGGGCAGCCCCTTGGCCTCCACGACCACCGAGCTACTGGCTGTCGATGTAGGCATAATCCTCGCTCATCGCTCCCGCATAATCGACTCTCTGGTGATGGATGGCCGACAAAGTCTTAATAAAGGCCTCTTTGATCTTGGGCAGATCGCCAAAACTCAGTTCGCTATCGTCCAATTGTCCGTCCGATCGTCGCATCTCGACCAAATCCTGAACTAGATTCGAAATCCGAGACGGCGTGGGCGCCTCAAGGCATCGACCGGCCGCTTCGACCGTATCGGCCAAAAGCACGAGAGCGGCCTCCTTCGTCCGGGGCTTCGGCCCCTCATAGCGAAAATGCTGCTCTAAAATCGGATCCGGCTCGCCGCTGCCAATGGCTTGATGATAAAAATAGGTGATCAGGCAGGTGCCGTGATGCTGGCCGATGATTTCGCAAACCCGCAAGGGAAGCCTGTTCTCGTGCGCCAGTTCGACGCCGTCCTTGACATGAGCGGCAATGATCACGGCGGAAAGATTGGGCGTTAACTTGCCGTGCGTGTTGTAACCGACTTGATTCTCAATAAAGAACCCGGGGCGCTTCAGCTTGCCAATATCGTGATAGAGGCCGCCTACCCGTGCGAGCAAGGGATCGGCGCCGATCGCCAGTGCGGCCGCCTCGGCCATCATCGCCACGTTTTGACTGTGAGCAAAAGTGCCGGGCGCCTCCTCTCGAAGCTGCTTGAGCAGATTCGAATCGGGCGAAGAAAGCTCATAAAGCGCCATAGGGGTGTCCAGGCGGAAAGGACGCTCCAAAAGCGCAATGCCCAGCCAAAAGAGCGCGGTCGCGGCCACGCCGGCCAACCCGCCCCAGGCCGCGCCGATCAAGATTGTCTTGGCATCGTGTCCTGCGTCGCCCACCACAAACGCGCTCAATGCCGCCATCGACGCCGTCAGCGCGATCGCGCCTCTTATCAAACCAGACCGATTTTTGAGCGGCGACATCACCAGCACGCTCGTCCAGGCTGCGCCGCACGAGACAATGATCTGGGCCTCGGTAAACGAGCCGGACGCGGCCAAGCCTAAACTCCCAATCGCCACCATTACAATCGCTAGCGAGGGGCTCATCAGAGCCCCGATCAGCATTGCGCCGGCGGGCAGGCCCGCAACGATCAAGACGCCAAGCGTCGGGTTGTTGGCCGCCTCGCCCAAGGCCGTGGAAACCGCGCGCACCGCCAAAAGGGAGATCGTTGCCACAAGGCCCAGCAGAGCCAGCGCCAGGTTGTCTCGCCAGATCGATGGTCTTAGCCGCTTCAGAAAGTAGGCGAACAACAGAATCTCTCCAAAGCCGACCAGGCCGCGCTTAGCCCAATCCCAAGACGTTAGAGGCGCATCTCCATTGAGCGCGATAAGGGAAACCAGCAGCCATCCCAAGAGCAGAAACCGCATCGTGCTGCGACGATCGAACGACGCAGGCCGAATGTACTGAAAGGGATGCCTGAAAAAGCCAGAACCCGTACCGACTTCCAATCGCTTTTTCATAGAGGGGGAATGCGCGGAACGACAGGAAAGCCTATGGCCGTTCCTGCCCAATCAGCGCGCAAAATTGCAGATTACTTCTTTCGACCGCGGCGTTGCTTGGCGCGGCGCTTGCGCTCGCTCGGTTTCTCGTACGTCGCATGACGCTTGTAATCCTGAAGAATCCCGCTCTGTTCCAGCTGTTTCTTGAACCGCTTCAGAGCGCTGTCCAGCGATTCGTTCGGTCTTACTTGAATTTGAGCCAAACTCTCGGCCTCCTTGGTTGTGCTCGGACGCTGCCATAGATTATCGGCACATGGCGCCCAAGGCCACTAATTGTAACTCGAATCAGAGGCAAATGTCAAGGGAGCCCGAGAATCCGAAGGAACCGACCGGCCCAAATCTGCGTTAAAATAATCGCTATGAAAATCGTGTCGGCGTTCATCATCGGGGCGCTCGCTGTCGCATTGATCGCCCAACAGACCGCACAAGACTCCAAACCTCAACAACCCAAGGAGGCGCCCAAAGTGAGCAAGCCTAAGGTTTCCAAGACCGATGCCGAATGGCGCAAAAGCCTAACGCCCGAGCAGTACGAGATATTGCGAAAGAAAGGCACCGAACGCGCGTTCACCGGCAAGTATTGGAACCATAAGGAGGACGGCTCCTACCTGTGCGCAGGATGTCGGACCGAGTTGTTCAAATCGAACACCAAGTACGACTCGGGATGCGGCTGGCCCAGTTTCTACGAGGCTTTGGACAAAGAAAAGGTTATCTACCGCGAAGATCGCAGCTTCGGCATGAAGCGCATCGAGGTGCTTTGCGCGACTTGCGATGGGCATTTGGGCCATGTTTTCGACGACGGTCCGAGACCCACAGGCCTTCGATACTGCATCAATTCGGCCGCGCTGGACTTCAAAAAAGCCGATGCCAAAAAGGCCGAGCCAAAGAAGCCCGAAAACAAGAAGCAACCAGCTAAGAAGTAGGCCTAATCGAGCAACACGACCTTCGCATCGACGGCTTTTGCCAACCGCCGGGCCAGCTCCGCCACGCCCGGCGCCTCCGTTTCGCGATGCCCCGCGTCGATCAGGCCTATCTTCAGCTGTTCGGCTTCTATCGTCTGATGGTGGCGCGCCTCGCCGGTAACCAGCGCGTCAGCCCCGGCCGCCTTGGCCGCACGCAAGTAGTCGCCTCCCGAACCGCCCAAAACCGCCACCCTCTTGATGCGAGCCGGAGGCCGGCCATAAGCGCGAACAGCTGGCTGATCCAGGCACAATCCGACATATTCGGCCAATTGCTCAAGATTTACGGACTTGGGCAGGCTGCCGACGCGCCCCATAGGGAACAGTTTAGGCTGTTCCAGCCGGTAAACGTCATAGGCGACCTCTTCATAGGGGTGCGCGGCAATCATCGCGCTCACAATACTGCCTAGCTGCCGTTCGTCCACGATCATCTCGATCCGATGCTCCCTGACTTTCTCGATTTTGCCCGCCTTGCCAATATGAGGGCGCGCAGCTTTGCCGGGGCGAAACGTTCCAACGCCTTCGCTATAAAAGGCGCATCGTTCGTAGTTGCCGATCAAGCCCGCTCCAGCCTCCGACATCGCGCCGATCACCTTGCTAGTCGAACGAGCAGGCACAAAGACGGCGATTTTTAACTGACCCATCCGTCCGCCCTCGCCAAAGGGTTCGACTTTCTGCAATCCGATCGCCTGGGCCAGGGCATCGTTCACGCCGCCCACAGCATTGTCCCAATTGGTGTGCGCCGCTATCAGGCTGATGCCTAAATGCACGCAATCGCGCACGGCCAGATGAACCGGATCAGCGTTGAGCAGCGAGGTTAGCGGCCTATAAATGAGCGGATGATGGACGACCAAAGCCCGACATTCCGCCTCGTGGCACTTTCCAATCTTCGCCTTATCGGGGTCCATGGCAACGCCTACCGACGAAACGATCTGGTCTGGATCGCCGATCTGAAGCCCGACCGGATCGCCAGGCATCGCGATCGACCAGGGCGCAATCGCGTCGATAACATCGAGCAACTCGCGAACGCGGATCATGCTCCATAGTTCCTCATCCTTAGGTATAATCCTTGCCCAGTCCGAAAGCCGCCAGGATTGCGGCGCTTTGCGCCGAATAGTGGGTCGAAAGACTCGAGCGGGAAGACCCGGCGAGCAGAGGCTAACAAGGAGGTTGTTCAACAATCATGGGTCGAAAACTTATCTGCCTGACAATGGCGGCGCTGCTCTGCGCGACCGGCGTTGCCCGAGCGCAAGACACCTTTTTTGGCGATCTGCGAGTGCGCGCCGGAGCCTTTTTCCCGAGCGACAGCACCCTGACCAATCTGAACAAGACCTGGTTTGGGGTGGGCGTCGCCTACGTCATGCCCAGCATTCCCTTGCTCGGTGCCATGCAGACCGAACTCGCTGTTGACGTCTTCACGCACAGCGCGGGCGGTTCGCGAGGAACCGTAACCCCGATCACCATCAACATCGTCTACTCCGAGCCGACTTCCGTCGTCCCGACGCGCCTCATGGTGGGCGCTGGCGCATACGTGATCGATGCCGTGGGCGCCAGTAAGACCATCTTTGGCGGACGCGTAGGCCTTAACTTCGGCTTTGCCGGCGAATGGACGCTCGATGTAAACTACGACTTTACCGAGAAACTCACCCAGGTAACCACAGGCGGCACCGTTCAATTCCGCGGCTCCGGCCTCTCCGTGATGCTCGGTCGCCGATTCTGATCGGGAGATGAAGAGGCGCGGACACCCATGATCAACCGCGCTCCGCTAAAGATCTTTGCAGGTACGGCGCACCACGAGTTCGGTCTCGAGGTGTGCCGAATCTTGCAGACCGAGCTGGGCCACTGCACCATCAAGCGCTTCCAGGACGGCGAGACCTACGTCAAATACGAAGAATCGGTCAGAGGCGCAGACTGCTACATCATCCAGCCCACCTCGCCGCCCACCGACACCAACCTGATGCAGCTGCTGATCCTGCTCGATGCATTGCGTCGAGCCTCCGCCGCCCGCATCACGCCCGTTATCCCCTATTTTGGCTATGCCCGACAAGAGAAGAAAGAGCTGCCGCGAGAGCCGATCACGGCCAAACTGGTCGCCGATCTGATCCATGCGGCCGGCGCCCAGCGCATCATCACCATGGACCTGCACGCCGACGCGATCCAAGGCTTTTTCAATATGCCGGTCGACCACCTCACAGCCGAGAAGCTCTTCGCCGAGCACTTTGCCGAATTGGCCGACCGCGATATTGTCTTCGTCTCGGTGGACGAAGGCCGTGTTAAGAAAGTGCGCAAAGTTGCGGGACGCCTGAACGCCCCAATCGCAGTCGGATACAAGCACCGGGACGGCCACGACAATTCGGAAGTAACGCACCTGGCAGGAGACGTTCGAGGCAAAATCCCGATCATCGTCGAGGACATCATCACCACGGGCGGAAGCGTCAACCAATGCGTGGACACTCTCCTGGCCCACGGCGCCTTGCCCGAGGTGCGCGTGGCGGCCACTCACGCCGTATTGATGCCCCAAGCAAAAGAACGCCTCTCCCGTCCGGAAATTGCCAACATCGTTGTTACCAACACTTTGCCGCTGACGCCCGATCAAACCATCGACAAAATGAGCGTTCTCTCCGTCGCGCCCCTCTTTGCAGAGGCGATCTACCGAGCGCATCACGATCTCTCCATCTCCTCGCTCTTCGATTAAATGCGGCCGCCCATCGACCAGGCGATCGCCTTCTACCCGACCAATAAACTGCAAGAAACCCGGCAATTCTACGAAGAAACCGTAGGATTGCGCGTCGTCGTCGATCAAGGCGACTGCGTCATTCTTGAAGTCTGCCCCAACGCTTATATCGGTTTCTGCCGCAACGACAATCCGCCTGGAGAGGACCATCGCATCGTGTTCACCCTCGTGTCAAATGAAGTCGACGCCTGGCACGAGCGGCTATCGCAAGCAGGCGCCGAAATCCTCTTCCCGCCTAAAGACAACCCGAAATACCGAATCTACAACTTCTTCGCCAAGGACCCGAACGGCTATCTGCTGGAAATCCAGCGGTTTTGGGACGACAACTGGCGCGAGTAGCCTGAACTTGGGTTATACTCTCTCCTAATTCACGCTGTTCGAAAGGAGGAACAGATGCATCGAGCCCTGTTTGCCGTCTCAGTCGCGGTCCTATTGATAGGCTGCGCCGATACCCAAACCCAAAAACCCAAGTTTAAGAGTTTCGATTCCAGTCGCACCATGGTTAAGCTGAACATTACGATCCCGGTTACGGGCGAGCGCCATTACGTAGTCGATTGCTCAAAAGTGAATCCTGGAGACACCGTCCGCACCCAGGGCGGCGAGCCGCCAAGAGCCTGGCTCTACTTTAGCGAGGACGTAACGTTTCAATCCGTACGATACAACGGACCGATCATGGACGACGTTCCGATGGAGGGACCCGCCTTCATGCGTTCCTGGGGATTCCAGTACATCTCGGACGACCTCGATGGGGATAACCAGGTCAGCAACTCTGTCAACATGACCATGGAGTTTCGAGAGTGGAGCGGCTTCCAATGCGATACGCCGGGCGATTCATGGTTCACCATTGACTTACAAAACTTGCCCGACAATGCATGGGTGGGCGTCGGCATTGGCTTTGTCGGCGGCGGCGTTCACATCCCCGGTCCGTGCTACGTGTCGATGAACTTTAACGACGAGCGCGTAGGGCCCGTGACGACAACCGGGAGAAGCGGCGATTCTAAGAGAACGAGCAACCAGAGCCTCTGGATCGATGATCCCGACTTCGGCTTCTGCCAATTGACGGACATGATCAGCGGCTCCCTCGCCCTAACGATCGCAGGCTCTCACAACGTGATCTTCCGTGTGAGCAACGACGCCCTTGCCCAGATGCCTTTCTTAACCGTAGGACTGAACGATGACGGATTCAACGACCGTTACTACGCCGAGCGCCTCTGGCGGTATGAGGACGAGGATGTGCACTATTTCTCGAAGCATTTCTGGGGAGACGGCTTCTATAATGTCCGTTCGATACCGATGCTGAAGAAACTCGGTTTCTTCAGTGTAGGCAGTTTCGATCCAGAGAATCCAGAGATTGTCGACATCGACCTGAGATCCGGCGATGTGAACGGCGACAACGTCGTGGACGATACCGATCTCGCGATCGTTCTGACCAACTTCGGTCTGTCGGGCGACTAATCGGCCAAAAGGCTGAGGGCCTTTTTGGCCCTCAGCCGGCCATCATCTTCGCCAAATCCGCCACGCGACAGCTGTAGCCCCACTCGTTGTCGTACCAAGCCAACACCTTGACCATGTTCTCCTGCATCACCATGGTATAGGCCGAATCGACGATGCTGGAGCGCGAATCGCCTCGAAAGTCCGAAGAGACCAACTCCTCGTCGCAAACGCCCAAGATGCCCTTCAGCCGACCGTTAGCCGCCTCTCGAAAGGCCTGGTTGACCTCGTCCGCCGTAACGCTCCGACCGACCTGAACCACCAGATCGACCGCGCTGACGGTCAATGTGGGCACCCGCATCGCATAGCCGTGCATCTTGCCCTTCAACTCGGGCATCACTAAACTAACCGCTTTCGCCGCTCCTGTGGTCGTCGGGATAATGCTCGCAGCCGCCGCCCGCGCTCGCCTCAAATCCTTGTGCGCCTGATCCTGAATGCGCTGATCGTTGGTGTACGCATGAATCGTGGTCATAAAGCCTTTTTCAATGCCAAATCGGTCTTGCAAGACTCTGCACACCGGCGCCAAGCAGTTGGTCGTGCACGATGCGTTCGAGACGATACGGTGCTCGGCGGCCTTATACATGTCCTCGTTCACGCCCAATACGATCGTAACGTCCTCATTCTTGGCTGGTGCGGTGATAATCACGCGCTTCGCGCCCGCGGTCAAGTGCGCCTTGGCCTTCTCGGCGTCGGTAAACGCGCCCGTGCCTTCGACGACGATCTCCGCGCCCAAATTGCCCCAAGGAATGTTGGCCGGATCCTTCTCTGCAAAAATCCTGATCTGATCGCCATCGATCTTGATCGTGCCGTCTCCCGCCGATACGTCGCCTTGATAAATGCCATATGTAGTGTCGTACTTGAACAGGTGCGCGTTGGTGGCGGCGTCCGTTAGATCGTTCACGCCCACCACATCGAACTGTCCCCGATACTTCTCCAACATGGCGCGAAGCGTCAACCGCCCGATCCGCCCAAATCCATTGATTCCTATCTTAACCGCCATCGTCTTGTCCTCCGTTTAGCGCTTGTTGGCAATTCTACCTGACCCCTTCCAGCGGTATACTCAGCCCAGCAAATCTGCCAGCCGGAGGCTTACAGTGAGGCTGATCGCTCTACATCTCGCGCTCTTTAGCGCCCTTCTCGTTGCTTATGGCCAGAATCTTCCGCCCGACGCAATGCCCGTCTCGCAGGTTCGCCCTGGAATGAAGGGCTATGGGCTGACCGTCTTCAAGGGCCACACCGTCGAACGCTTCGATGTAGAGATTATCGGCGTCTTGCACAATACGAACGTAGGGCGACCGCTCGTTCTGATCAAAATGAGCGGCGGACCGATCACCGAGCGAGGCGCGAACATCATCCAAGGCATGAGCGGCAGCCCGATCTATATCAACGGCAAATGCTTGGGCGCTGTGGCGTATGGCTTAGGATTTCCCAAGGAGCCGCAAGGATTGGTCACGCCGTTAGAGGACATGCTTGAAGCCCTCGACCCGAGACTTGAAAGCAAGCCGGTCTCCGACATCCGCCTAAAGAGCCCGATTCAGATAGCAGATCAAACTATATCGCGCATCGCTATCGCAACGGTGAGGCCAGACGACTTAGCGAACAACGTGGCCTGGTTTCGACCGCTCTTTACACCCCTCTCAGTCTCCGGCCTCTCGCCTCGGCGTCTGGCCGAGCTTTCAACCTTCTTGGAACCATACGGCTTAAAGCCAATGCTAGGTTTAGGCGGTACAGGCGCCCATGTGCCGACTCCCGTTGCCCCAGGCTCGGCCGTCGCCGGTTCGCTGGCCACCGGCGATGTCGATCTTTCCGCCATCGGCACCCTCACTTACATTACAGGCAACAAGATGGTCGCTTTTGGCCATCCTTTTTTAGGTGTCGGCCATATCGAAATGCCCCTCTCGGCCGCCTCGATCGTCGATGTCTACCCGACGATGAGCGCATCGGCAAAAATGGGCAACGTTGCGCAACGCATTGGAACGATTTTTAACGATCGCGCGTTCGGCGTCGCAGGCGAGTTCGGCAGAAACCCGCGCACGGTCAAGATGACTGTAACCGCCCGCGACGCATCGACCGGCCGCTCGGCCCGGCTTGTTTCCGAAATCGCCTATCATCCTCAAATCACCAACTTCTTCTTCAGCATAATCGGCGCCGAAGCGCTCGACCGCGTTCGATACGGCATGGAGAACACGACCGTCCGAGCCAAGTTCAAACTAACGACCGATACGATCGGCGCCATCGAACGCGAGAACGTCTTCTTCTCCAATGGCGGGGCATCCGTCGCCTTTCAAGAAGTCGGACAGCTGCTGTCGCTCTTGTCGACCAATCCCTCTTACGAGGTCCGCCCCGTCAGTCTCGAAATGGAGATCGAAGCCCTCAGCGCTCGAAACACTGCCGCCATCGAAAGAATCTCTGTAGAAAAAGCCGTCTATCGCCCGGGCGAAACCATAAAGGCAACCATTGCGCTCAGACCCTTTGGCGGCGTGTCGCAAACCATAGTCCAGACCCTCGAGCTGCCCAAAAATCTGCCCAATGGCCGATACTCGCTGCTTGCTCGAGGCGGTTCCGCGCCAGTCATGGGAGGACTGCCGCCGGGCATCATGGGCGGACCGCCTCCACAAAACCTGCCTCAAGCCTTGGCGCGTTTCAAAGAAAGAGAGCGCAACGACCAAATGACTCTCGCCTTGATGCTCAACTCCTTCGCCATAAACGTGGACGGGGTGCGATGGACCCATCTTCCGCCCCTCCTGAGCGAGATCGCCAGAAATCCAACGACTAGCGCGTTGTCCGTCGAGCGAGAAGAAATCAAAGTCGCCGCAGACACAAACTACGTCATGTCGGGCATGGCCGTCGTCTCCATACAGGTACAAAAGGAAGACCTAACCGAACGCCCTCAGCGTCCCGCTATGCAATCGCCCGAAGGAATGCCCGTTCCGCCCCCCGGCGAATTCGGCGCCCAACCGCCTCCGACGATCATGATGGACGAAGAAGATTTCGCAGCCTGGCCCAACCCCTGGTCGCCTTACTTTCAACCGCCTCCAACGCCTGTTCCTCCCCCCGCTCCTCCAATGGAGCAGCCCGTGTCGCGCCGCCTCAATCGCTGGTCGCCGACCAACATCGAGACGCTCGGCCGAGGGCGATTCTTTGGTGCGAGCATCAATGCGGAGGGAGTCATTGCCCCCGGCACGGAAATGACGATGCTCTGGGAACGCCCCGAGCCGAATCTCTACAGCATCGCGGTCGGACGCGACGGCAAACCCTACTTGGGCGGCCTCGGCACGCTCTATCGATTAGAGCCCGAACGGTCGATCCCCGTCGGCACGGCGCCTGGACAAGCGCTGCTGTGCATGGCTGTAGCGCAAGACGGAGCCATCTTTGTCGGCACAGGGCCAAAAGGCCAAATCTGGCGGATGGACGGCGCCAATCGCTTCTGGATGGCTCACGAGACCGGCGCCCGATATGTCAACGCGCTCTTGTGGGCTAACGGTTCGCTCTATGTCGCCACTGGCTCGCCCGCCCGGCTGTTGCGCATTCGGGAAAACCAGATCGAAGAACTCGCCCGCGGCGACGAAGGGCACTTCACAAGCCTTGCGACTTGGGGCGAAGACGTCGTCTTCGGCGCATCCGACAGCGGCGCGGTCCGATTGCTTCGGCGGGGATTGGTCTCGACGCTCTTTCACACGCCCGAGCCGAACGTGGCAGCGCTCACATTCGACTCCAAAGGTTCGCTCTATGCCGGTACGCATCCCAGAGGCATGGTCTATCGATACGAGACGAGCGGACGCCTAACGCCGCTTACCCCGCGCCCCGGCCCAGCCGTCCGATCGCTCTGGACCGACGACCAGAGAATCTGGGCGGGCAGTCAGTCAGGCATCGCCTTTTGCAATGCGACCGGCGAACCACAATGGCAGTTCGTCTCCCAACCGCCCAACATAGAAACCTTCGCCGCGACCCCATACCTGGGCAAAGCGATCGCCATCACAGGCGCAGGCATCGCCATGGAGAGAAACGCCCGAGAGCCAATATACGAATCGCCCGTGCACGACGCCAAGCAGGCCGCCGATTGGGGCAAGATCGAATGGCGCGGCGGCAAAGGCGTCGAAATCCAGACGCGAACGGGCAACACGCCGCTGCCCGACGCCGAATGGTCCACATGGTCTCGAATCTATGCAGACCCCGACGGTTCTGTAATCGAAAGCCCCGACGCCCGCTACCTGCAATACCGCGTTCGATTCACCGACCGCTCCGCAACCGCGTCCAACGTCTCGGTCGCTTACATCCCCCGCAACCAACCGCCCAAGATCGAATGGCGAGAACCCCAAGAACAGGCCGCCGTCAGCGGCAAAGCGACGCTTCACTGGCAGGCCAGCGATCCCGATAACGATCAGCTCGCCTTTGAAGCCTTCTATTCTACGGACGACGGCAAGACCTGGACGCGCATCGAAAGCAAACCGACCGCCACCAACGACAAGCCGCAAACGCCTCCCAATGCGCTCCAGCGTCAGATAGATCAGGACCCGCGCATGTCGCCCGCCCTCCGAGCCGAGATCATGACCGACGCCGGTATGTCCGAGCCGCCCCCCGACAGCGGTCGTCGCGCCTCGATTGCCTGGGATACGGAAAAACTCCCCGACGGCGCCTATCGACTGAAAGTCTCGGCCACCGACCGGCCCAGCGTCGCCGTCGGATTCGAAAAGGTCGAAAAAACGCTCGAAAAAGTGATCGTCTGCAACGCGCCGCCCAAGATCATAGCGAGCCTGATCGAAATCGATGCCGAAGGCCGAGCCAAAGTCTCCGGACGCGCTTGGCAACTGATCGGCGACCAACCCAGCGACCTGGCGCCCATCGCCTCCGTCCAATTCAAGGTGAACAACGGCGATTGGTACGCCGCCGAGGCGCTCGACCGCTTCTTCGATTCGGGCAGCGAGGCGTTCGAGTTCACGACCGACCAACTGCCCAAAGGCAAGAGCACGATCGCCGTCAAAGCCTTCGGCGCATCGGGCAAATCTGCCACCTACGAAGTCAAGGTCGAGCGGTGAGCGCGCGCTTCTTCTTTCATCCCGATACGGCAAAGTACGACTTTGGCCCGCGCCATCCTCTGCGCCCCGAGCGCTACGGTCGGACTTTTCAATTGCTCGAATGCCATGGCTTCTGGGCCGATCGCGCTCAGGACCCTGCGCGCCTGGCAACGCGCCAAGAACTGGAAACCGTGCACGACCCGGCCTACATCGATGCCGTGATCGAGGCGAGCCAAACGGGCAAAGCCGCGTCCGACTATGGCCTGGGCTACCACGGCGACAATCCTCCCTTCATCGGTATGCACCATGCCGCCAGCGCCTACTGCGGCGCAACGCTGGCAGCCGCAGACGCTGTAGTGGAGGGCGCGCAGACAGCCGTCAACATCGGAGGCGGTCTGCACCATGCACAACGGGCGCTGGCCTCGGGATTCTGCATATACAACGATCCGGCGCTGGCCGTCCGCCGCCTGCAATCGCGATTCGCCCGGGTGGCCTACATCGACATCGACCTGCACCACGGCGACGGCGTGCAGGCGCTCTTTTACGACGATCCAACCGTGATGACGCTCTCGATTCACGAATCCGGGCGGTGGCTCTATCCGGGCACGGGCTTTGTCTCCGAAAGGGGCGAAGGCACGGGCGTCGGCACATCGCTCAATCTGCCTATGGCGCCCTGCACGCCGGACGACATTTGGCAAGAGGCGCTCTTCCAGTTCGGTCTGCCGGCGGTAGAGCGCTTTAAGCCCGACGCCATCGTGCTCCAAATGGGCTGCGATCCGCACCATCTTGACCCGCTAGGGCATCTGAGCCTCACCGCGCAAGGCTGGCTGGAAGCCGTGCGTCGAGTGCGAGACTGGCGACTGCCGACGGTCGCGCTGGGCGGCGGAGGCTATAACATGAGTACGGTTCCGCGCATGTGGGCGGCGGCCATGGCCCTGCTCGATGGAGTCGAACTGCCCGACGAGACGCCGACCGACTGCCCGCTTCGAGATGAGATTCCAACCCTGTTCGACCACGCCCCCTTCGATCTATCCCCCGCACAAATCGCTGTAGCGAAGGAACATTGGCTAAAAGTGCGGGACGAACTCCGCTCCCTCGGCCTGCCCTGATTCGTGCTCAAAATTGTGCTACAAAATCAAGAAATCCCGTTTGTCCAACCTGGAACGCCAGGCTCCCGCCTGGCAAAACGCCGGGAACCGCGAGCCGAACGGGAATCTGCGCAAATGTAGCACAATTTGAGTACGAATCGAGATCCAAAAAAATCGAGAGGGTAAGATTGAACGCCATCGAACAAACCCTCCGAGCAGTCGCCGAAGCCGTCCTCTCCGACCGAGACGCCGCCAAGGTCGATCTCGACGCCCTCGCCGACCGCATGGCGCAGATAGCCGACGCAAACCCCAACATCGGCCCCAGAACCCGGCTAAAGAGGCTCCTCAAACTCATATCCAGCCGTCTCGGCATGGCCCTCTTAGGCGCCTACGGTCCGTTCGCCAGCCAACCCCTTTCAGCCCGACGCCAGACCCTGATGAGATGGTCCACAGGACGACCCTTGCAAAGAACCGCTTTTCAAGCCCTCAAACGCCTAGCCCTCTTTGCTGCCTACGGTTGCGAACCCTCGCTCTGGCCGATCGGCTACGAGCCGCTAGAACCGTCCGCCGGCTTCGACCTTGAAACCTCCGACCTCCCAAGCGAAGCCGACTTCATCGTGGTCGGCTCCGGCGCGGGCGGATCGGTCGCCGCCGCCGCGCTCGCCCAAGCAGGCTTCGATGTCTGCGTCTTAGAATCCGGCATCAACCCCCGACAGCTGGGCCTGAACGAGGCTGACGGCTTCCATCAGCTCTTTCTGGGCGGCGGCGCCCTGACCACGAGAGACCTGAGCGTCTCTATCCTGGCCGGAGGCGCATTGGGCGGGGGCACCACCGTCAATTGGCTCACCTGCTACCGCCCGCCGACCCTCGATCAATGGGAGCGCGATTCCGGCCTTCCCAAGCGGAAAATCGAGGAACAAATAGAGCGCATCGAATCGCGACTGGAAGTCAACGACAATCCGGTCGAACTCAACCTCTCCAACCTTGCCCTGCAAAGAGGCTGCCAAAATCTCGGCTGGAGCGTCCATAGATTGCGGCGCAACGGTACAAACTGCGCCGATCGGTGCGCGCCCTGCACGTTTGGCTGTCCTTACGGTGCCAAACAGAGCGCCCCGCTCACCTATCTCAAGGACGCCTGCGCCCACGGAGCCAAAATCGTCTGCGACGCTCCTGCCAAACGCATTCTCTTCAACCGAGACCGCGCTACGGGCGTAGAGCTTTCAAATGGAGAACAAGTCATGGCCAGACGAGGCGTTGTGATCGCCTGCGGCGCCATCGAATCGCCCGCGCTCCTCCTCCGATCGGGTCTCAGAGGTATCGGCGCGAACCTCAGCCTGCACGTTACGACAGCAACCTTCGCCCAGTACGATGATCCGGTCAGCGCATTCTGGGGCGCGCCGCAAGCCGTCGCCTGCGACCAGTTCCTCGACGAAGGCATCCTGATCGAGACTCCCGCTCTCTATCCTGGCTTTGCCGCCGCCGCGTTCCCTTGGCCGGGCGATCCTCTCGAGCCAGGATTGGCCGTCTTCCTCTCGATCATTGCAGACGCGGGCGAGGGACGGATTACGCTCGATCGCCATGGCCAAGCGGTCATCGACTATCGACCGGGAACAAGAACTTCCGAACGACTATTGAAAGGCATAGAGGAAATGATCCGGCTTCACGAGGCCGCGGGCGGGCGCAACATCCGGACGCTTCATCAGCCGCCAACCGACAGGCCCGGCAAGATCGTTCCCAACCGCATTGGCCTCTTCAGCGCGCACCAGATGGGATCGTGCAGCCGAGCGGTCGATGCTCTGGGCCGCGCCAAAGGCAAAGACGGCCTCTTCATCGCCGACGCAAGCCTCTTCCCAACCTCGCTCGGCGTCAATCCGATGATCACCGTCATGGCGCTGGCCGCCTATGTGGCCGAAGACATCGTCGCCTCATCCTAACGCCGTGCGGCCGATGATCGGAACCTTCTGCCTGGCCGACGTTTCTAAAGCCGTCGCCAAAGCCCCGCCCAAGTTCCCAGACCAAAAGCCCTAAGAGAGTTTTTTGTCCTGGGATTTTGACCGGCTCGTTTGCCGAACGGGGTTTTTTGAAATGTAGCACAAAACTGAGTACGAATCAGACCGGCGGGCTAAGCCCAGGTAGACTCTTGGGCACGCAGACATGCTGATACCGCTCCGAGACCACAATCCGACTCGGCACTTTCCCATCGTTACGGTTTCGCTGATCGCCATCAACGTCGCCGTGTTCGCGCTGATCAACCTAAGGGGGGATCAGGCGGCGCACTTGGCCTATTCGATGGTGCCTGCCGAGATAGCGGGCAAGGTCGAGAAGACCATCCCTGCCCCGCCGCCCATGGTCAGCATCTTCACCTCTATGTTCCTGCACGGCGGATGGATGCACATCATCTTCAACATGTGGACGCTCTGGATATTTGGCAACAACTTAGAAGACGCTCTAGGGCGGGGCAAGTACCTTGCGCTTTACGTCTTCTGGGGCTATCTGGCGGCCTGGTCGCATATTGCGTTCAATTGGGATTCGGTCATCCCCACGGTGGGCGCCAGCGGCGCGATCGCAGGGGTGATGGGCGCCTATCTGGTGCTCTTCCCTCATGCTCGGATCGACTGTATGCTGACCTTCTTCGTGATCACCTTTGTCGAGGTGCCGGCGATCTTCTTCCTGATTTTCTGGATCACCTTGCAATTCTTCCAGGGCAATCCGGGCGTGGCCTACCTTGCGCACATCGGCGGCTTTGTGGCCGGCTGGCTCACATTAAAGATTGCGGGCGGACAGCGCATTCTTGGCCATCGAATCCACTACGATCATGACGACTAACCGAAACTTCTTGGGGGCGTGGGTCGCACTGTTGCTGTTGGCATCGACCGTCGCCGCCATGATGGCTCTGTTTGCGCGATTCCGGGTTGAGCAGGCCAATCGTGCGGTCGAGATCGTTCTAGATTGGGCGCAGGTGGAGGAGTTGGCGCTGGCGCGCGGCGAGAGCCCGTCGGAAACCTTGATCGCGTTTGGCAGGCCGTTAGCGGTCGCCGTGCCAGAGGCGACGCTGGCCGACTGGGGCCTAAGGCTGGATTCAGGCGTTTTCGACCTGCCCCCAGATCGATATGAGCAAGCAAAGGCAGTCCTGAGCTTCAAGACCGCGGTCCATGAGACAAGGCCCGACCAGTTATCGACCTGGATTTCGAGCGGCGACCAACAGTTCTGGGTGATTGGCGAATCGGTCGGCAGTATCGGCGTCGGTCTCGACCCGCGAGCTGTCAGCGAGGTCAAAAAGGCGGGCTGTCGCTTGGTCGCTCGAATCGAGAACTTTGCAGGAGCGACCGAAAGCAGCATCAGCGAAGCGCTAGCGTTGGTCAAGGCGCAGGGCGCATACCTAGTGATCTTTGGCCGAGACGAGGTATTAGGCAGTCCCGACGCCCTCGAAGCGACTGCCGAAGCCCTGGCCAAGCACGGATTGTTGTACGGCACGGTGGAGTTTGGCAAACAGGCGGGCGATGCGAATCTGGCTAAAATGGCCTTCGACCAAACCGTGCGCGTGCACAGCGTAACGTCGGGCGAACTGGTCTACATGCGCTCTCCAGCCTTGATCGAGCGCTATTCTAGAGCGGCTCAGGAGAGGAATATTCGGGCGTTGCTAACGCGCTTTCCGATGGGTGGGATGAAGCAGCCCGACGCGCCAATGGAGTTTGTACGGCAATTGACCTCCGCCCTTTCGCAAAACGGAATGGACGGCTCGGGCAAGCCCGCCCGCCCGTACGAAAAGTTGCCCCAACAGCCTTGGAGCAAGCCCCTTATTGCGCTTGGCATCGGGGCCGCAGGCGGTTTGCTGCTGGTTCGGCTATTCGGCCTGCCGGCATGGCTGCTGATCGTTGTGCCTTTGGTTTCAGGCGGTCTGGCCATGCACCCCATGGGCATCAAACTGCTAGCCTTGGGCGGTGCGATCGCGTTTCCCACGGTCGGCTTTCTAACTGTCCGCCCCGATCGGTCGCGCTGGCTCGTTTCGGATGCCGCCTCGGTCATCGCCTGCGCGCTGTTAGGCGCCATTCATGTCGCGGCGCTGATGAACGGAGACCGAATCTTCATCAAGGCAGATCAGTTTGCAGGCATCAAGATTGCGCTGATGGCGCCGGTGCTGTTAGTCGGCCTGGCCTATGCGCCCATCGCCACCGGCGAGGCGAACCCGTGGAGGCGGCTGTTGGATTCACCTATCGTTTGGCGGACGGCGATCGTGCTGTTGGGCATGATGGTCGTGGTGGGCGTGATGACCTTGCGGGCGGGCAACGAGGCGGCCGACGCGGTACCGGGCTGGGAGCTTCAGCTGCGCTCGCTGTTGGAGAAAGCCTTAAGCGTGCGCCCCCGCACCAAGGAGTTCTTGATCGGGATTCCGGCTTTGTTCGTCATGCTGTCGCTCTGGCGGTCGGGCAGGGCCAACTGGCTGCCTTTGTGGGGGATGCTGGCGGCTATCGGCATGGCATCGATGGTAAACACCTTCTGCCATCTGCACACGCCCCTTTGGGTTTCGGCGGCGCGGACGGGATGGGGGATTGCGATCGGTTCGGCGCTGGGCCTGATCGCCGTTGCGATCTTAGCTCGCTATCGGCCCAAGGCTTCGTCGTAAATCTTGGCCGTCTCGACAGCGACTTTGCGAATGTCGAAACGGGCGAGGTCTTGCAAGGCTTGCTCGGCCATTCTCTGCGCGGCGTCTCTATCGGCCAACGACCTGCAAACTGCCTTGCCGATCGATTCGGCGTCTTCTGGCTCAGACAGCAGACCGTTGCGGCCGTCCTGCACGACCTCTGCCAGTCCGCCGACGTTGGCCGCGATGGCCGGAACGCCGCACTGCATCGCTTCTAACAGCGCCAGACCTTGGCCTTCCTGTCGCGCGGGCGCGATAAAGACATCGGCTGACATGTAAAGTTCGGCGATCTCGCTCCAATACCCAAAGAAGCGCACCTGGCCCGAGCGGCTGGAGGCGGCCGCTGTCTTGACCAGCCTTGAGTTTTCGGGGCCTTCGCCAGCCACCCACAGTTCGGCGTCGGGAAACTGCTTCCAAACCTCTTCCATCGCCTTGATCGCCAGGTCAAACCCCTTCTCGGGCACAAATCGACCGGCGACCAGCACCACCGGGCGATCCATCGGTACGTGGAAGGCTGCTCTGGCCTTTTCTCGGTCGGGACGATTGCTCAGATCGCCCAAGTCGATCCCGCCGAACGTGCGCCGGAGGCGATCGGACGGCGCTCCCAACTCTTTCAGCCTGGCTTCGACCGATTGGGAAAGGGTGATGGTGAGCGTCGCGCAATTGGCGATCCAGCGCATGCTTTTCCGAATCAGGGGATTTCGCTCTAGAAGCAGATGGTGTACCGTCCAGACCCAAGGCCGCTCGTCTCTCAGCGCCCAGGCGGCCACCCAGCCCGCTCGGGCGCCGTGAGCATGGATGATCGGGATGCCTTCCGCACGCTTAAGGAGCGCTTTGACCGCCTTGCGGTCGGCTATGGGCGACGGTCGGTCGGCAATGAATTCGGGTCCGGCAAGGATGGTCTCATAGCCGGAATCGGGCAGGTACTTCAAGAGTCCTTCGACGTGCTTTCTCATGCCGCCCGCCATCGGGCGCGCCACAATCAGGACCTTCCTTTCGCTTGCTTCGCTCATCTTTGCTTATTATCGGGGAACTGGCGCGGCTTCCAACACCGCTAAGGTTACCGCATCGGGCGTTGCGCCTTCGATTTCGGCCTCGGGGCGCAGGATTAAGCGATGCCGTAGCACGGCGGGCGCGGCTCGCTTCACATCGTCCGGGATGACAAAGGGGCTGCCGCGCATGGCAGCGAACGCCTTGGCAGAGCTGAGCAGCGCGATGGAAGCCCGCGGGCTGGCGCCGACCATCGCTCTCTCGTGCACGCGCGTGCGGCGCGCCAAATCAACAATATAGGAGACGATTGCCGGATCGATCGCGACCGAATCGACCGCCGCGCGCGCCTCGGCTAATCCTTGACCATTGGAAACCGGGACCAGTCCGGCCTCTTCCAATTTTTGCGGCCGAAATCCAGAGTGGCGCTTCTGCAGAATCGCCTCTTCCTCTGCTTTGGCCGGATAGTCGATCACGATCTTCATCAGGAATCGGTCCACCTGGGCTTCGGGCAGAGGATAGGTGCCCTCGTATTCGATGGGGTTTTGAGTGGCCAGCACAATGAACGGGTCGGGCATGGGGTAAGCAACGCCGTCAATGGTCGCCTTGCGCTCCTCCATAGCCTCCAAAAGCGCAGCTTGAGTCTTGGGCGGCGTGCGATTGATCTCGTCGGCCAGCAACAGGTTGGCAAAGATCGGGCCCTTTCGTACCCGAAACTCGCCGGTGTCGGCATGGTAGACCGTGCTGCCCACGATGTCGGACGGCATCAGATCGGGCGTAAACTGGATTCGGGCGGTCTCAAACTGGAAGCAGTAGCCAATGGAACGCGCCAACAATGTTTTGGCCAATCCGGGCGCGCCCTCTAACAAAACATGCCCGTCGGACAACAGACAGGCAATCGCCTCTTCGATGACCGTCGCCTGACCCACGATCACCTTAGCCAACTCGGCGCGGATGCGCAGAGTCATCTCGGCAACGTTTTCGACGGTCATCTTGGGCTGTCTTTCGACGCAAGCGCGATGTTTCCTATCTTTCAGCCACGGTCGTAGCAATCGATACAGAGCCCCTGCGATTCGCCTATCTGCCGCAGAACGATTGGGAACTGCTCTCTTGTCAGCGCGCTTTGTCCCATGCCGATGCTCTCTAAGCGCTGCTGATAGGCTTTGCGGAAGTATGCAAGATGGCGCAGACTGCCGCAAACGACTCGCTTCGCCCCACTATCCGCGACAGCCTTGCAATATCGCCATATCATCGATTCGTTGTCCATCGCGCCAGGCAGGAGGGGCGCCATAAAGACGTTTACGGCAACGCCTTTGGCCGTTAGACGCTCGATGGCCTTGAGCCTCGACTGTGCGCTGGGCGCATAGGGTTCGAGCGTCTTTCGGACCCGGTCGTCATGAGTGGGCAGCGAAAAATTGATGCGAATGTCGGACATCGAGGCTATCAGATCGGCGTCCTGAAGCACGATGGGCGAGCGCGTTGTGATCGAAACCGTGTAGGGCAGCCACGACAACTCTTCAAGCAATCCGCGAGTGATGCGATATCGCTTCTCCAAAGGCTGATAAGAGTCGGTCGCGGTGCCAAAGGCAATCCGCGATCCGAAGGGCGCCCTTTTCAACTCGTGGCGAAGGACTTCTCTCGCGTTAATCTTGACCCTGGCCCATTGTCCCCAAGGAACGGCGTCCTCCTGGCCCCGCTTGACCCTAATGACAGGCACGTAGCAGTAGAGACAACCGAACGCGCAGCCTTCGTAAGGGTTTAGCGTAAAGTCGGCAAAGTCCATCGGGCAGCGATGGAGCAGCGACTTGCACCGAATCTCCTCGATGATCATGGTAGACAAAAGTCTACCATACTTTAGCGGATCATTTCATAGAACCAGGCTTGCTGAATGCGAGGAATCTCGTCGAACGCGATCCCAACCGAGGCGCCTTCTCCATCCAGCGTCTTGTGCTTCACCGAAGCTACGGTCTCGACCCGTCCCTTGTGCCCTAACAGAAAGAACCGCATCTCTAACTTGTCTGGAATCTGGCCTCCCGGCGCCAGCAGTTTCATTCCGTGTCGGCTAATGTCGACCGCGATGGCCTCTCTCCAGTTCTCGGCCTCGCTGCCGTGCTCGCGATATTCGATCGGAATGTAACAGACGAACCGGGGGATCGTGCGTCGCTCGACCGTCGGCGCAGCGGCGCGAAAGTCAAAATGATAATCCTCTTCGGTGAACTCGCCCAAGGCCGCGGCGACGGTGTAGGTGCCCTGCCGGCTTTCCATGGTAACGGTGGCCGGCGTGCCGGGGCAGATCAAATGGATGGGATAGGTTTCGGGCTTGACCTGCTTGGCCCGGACGACCACGCCGCTCCTGTCGAGCATCTTGACAATGCCCGTGATTTCGAGGCCGTGATTGTTCAGCTTGATGTCCGCTCGGATAGTTGCGCTCATGATGTTGCTCCCGTGGATGGCTTCCTTGTCCATTCTTGGCATTGGGGCGCTCCTTGGTTACCGGTAAGAACGCGGGCTAAACGAGCGAGACGATCTCGCCGACGCATCCATCGGCGCTGGTCTCGCGGATGACGGCCATTGCAGAGCGGCCCAAGTAGGCGTCCGCTCCAGGCGCCTCTATCTGCAGATAGTGATCGCTGGTGCCGGACAGCAGGCCGCTTCGCTTAGAGCGCGTCTCGACCAAGAGCCTCTCTTCTCGGCCCAAGAATCGCGCGTTGTACCGCTGAGCGGCCTCGCGAGACTGGGCAATCAGGCGCTTGGATCGCTCTTCTTTGACGCTATCCTGAACGCTATCGGCCATGTCCGCAGCGGGCGTGCCCGGTCTGGGCGAAAATCGAAAGGCGTGCGTGCGGCAAAACTGGGCTTCTTCGACCACTCTTATCGTGTTCTGGAAGGCCGCTTCGTCTTCTCCCGGAAACCCGACCATGATGTCGGTACTGATCGAAAAATCGGGGATTCTGCGGCGCAGGCGGCTGCACAATTCAAGATAGAACGGCTGATCGTAGGGTCGATTCATTCGGCCCAACACGCCGGTATCTCCGCTCTGCAGAGGGATATGTAGGTGAGGGCAAAGCTTCGGATTTTCTGCGATCAGATCGATCAATTCCTCGGTGATTAGGGTCGGCTCTATCGAGCTGATTCGAATTCGCTCGATGCCGGGGATCTCGGCTAATAGGCGGATCAAACCAGTCAGGTCGGGGCCACTGCTGCCATTGTGCGGACCATAATCGCCGATCAACACGCCGGTAAGCACCAACTCCTTGTAGCCGAGAGCCGCCATTTGGCGTGCCTCTTCCAAAAGTTCGGCGAACGGCAGGCTTTGCATGACAGGGCGCGTAAAAGGTATCGAGCAAAACGCGCAATGGACGCTGCAACCGTCCTGGACCTTTAGCACGGCGCGATGGCGCGATGGTGTTCGATACAACGGCTCTTCGCGCGCTTGCAGATTCTCGGCAAGCTGGGGATACTCGGCCAACACGCGGTCGAGAGTCTTGAGCTTTTCGGGGTTGGGCACGACGAGCGACGCTTCGGGCAAGCTCTCGCCTCGGATGAGAGCGAACTGGCCATAGCAACCGGTCAGCACCACCTTCGCCTCTGGATTGGCGCGGGCGGCGCGTCGAACGGTCTGCCGCGACTTCGCCTCGGCTTGCTGGGTTACAGAGCAACTGTTGATGACATAGATGTCGGCGGGCTGGTCGAACGGCACAATATCGAACCCCCTCTCCTCGAAAGAGGCGAGGATTCGCTGCGTCTCGTACTGATTGACCTTGCATCCAAGGGTTGTGAAAGCCGCGGTCGGCACGGCGCAATTGTACCAAACGCTAAGCGGCCTTGGCGCCGTACTGCTCCTGGATCACTTCGTCCAGCGGCCCGCCGCACAATATCGCTCGCTCGACCCCTGCTTGGGGCAGGCCTCCGACCAGTTCGATGTCGGGGCAGTCTTCGGCGTCGATCCCCTGTTCGGCAAACCAGGCTCCAAGCGTCTGAATGTCGGCATCTGGGTCGAACGAGAGCAGTTGAAGCGCTGCCGGACGTTCGTTCGCGGTTAGGTAGCTCAGCACGACCGACTGCCAACTTTCAGGGCTCTTCCAATCAGGCGCGGCGAACCATGTAGGCTTGACGCTCAGAATCGCGCTGTAAGCGTTCATCGTGGCCTGGGCGCTCTTTTCCCAAGAGTACCGATCTCGGATCAGTCTCTTGCGAGCTTCGCGTTTGGGATCGTCGGGCGCTTCGGCGAGAGCTTGCTCTATCGCCGTGCGGATAGAGGATGGGTCTTGCGGGTCGCAGACATAGGCCAGTTCGCCCAAGTACTCCTCTTCGGCGCCACGGTTGCCCACGACGACCGGCGTTCCAAACGAGGCGGCTTCCAGGTTGACCAGGCCGGGGGTCTCGGACCAACTGGGCAGCGCGTGAACCTTAGCCGCGGCATAGGCCGACGCTAGCATGTCCGGCGCCAGTTCGCCTACAAAATGGACCTTGTCGCCCGCCCACTTCTTACAAAGCTGAGCATAATCGGGGTCGGATTCCTTGCCCGATATGACGAGCGGTATGTCGGTGTCGCGCAGCGCCCAGATCAGCATCGATTGGTTCTTGTTCGGTTCGATTCTCGCCGCGCACAGCACAAAGTTGGTAACTCCAAACCGGTCCGTAAATGCTTTGGGATCGGCATTTTGGAGCCATTGCAGATCGACGGCGTTGGGAACGACCTGATAAGGCTTGTTGATCGACCCGAGGGCGCCGCGCAACTGCTCGGCTTCTGTTTCAGCGTTGGGCAACAGTACGCTGGCCGATTCGACAACGGCGCGCTGAAAGTCGCGAATCTGCCGAGGCTCCTCGATCGGGCTCAGTTGCGCATCGAATTGTCCATCAAGCCAGGCTGTTAATGCATTGCCAAGCTGATCTGGATCATCGAGCGCAAAAATCTGCCTCTTTGCAGCGTCGGCTCGGGCCAGCTCGGTGTAATTCCAAAAGATGGTCGAAAGAGCGACGGGTTTGTTCAGATTCTGAAGCAGTTCCAACTTTTCCGGGTGAAACGTGCTGAACAGATGCACCAGATCGTACTCTTCGACCGGCAGCTTGAGGGCGATCGAAACGTCGGCCAGACAGCCATGTTCGCGCAAGGCGCGGAGGGTAGCGAACATCTGAGTCTCGCCGCCGCCCATCATGTTCAAAGCGTTCGCATGAGGCACAAAGAGCGCGCGCATCTTGGGCTTAAACCGCTCGCTGCGCCAGCCGAACGCGTAAAGTCCGTCCGTTCCCGCATCCAGCAGATGGGCGGTCGACTCGAAATCGGCCCGCTGCGCAGGATCCGAGATCGATCGGATAAAGAAGTCGTTGCCCCCAAGCCGGGAGGCCAGCTTGGGAAGCCAGGCCGGAGCAGGACGTTCGAACGCGACCCTCAAGAACTCTTCGGCAGAAGGCGGAACCAACTCATCGCCCTTCCAACCTTGCGATAGACGGAGTTCGGCCAGTTTCATGCAAGCGGCCAATCGACTGAGACCACCCGCGAGAGAGAGCAGGAATCCTCTAGCGCCGTCAAGTTTCCCGTTCGTCTCGTCGTAGTAGAACGAGAAGTGTTCATAGAAGGCCCGGGCCATTTCTCTCCAGTCAAGCCTGACATCCGCTAAATCCAGTTTTTCAGCCTCGCTGGAGGAGTACCGATTCATCTTTTCAAAGTAGCGGTCTAAAGATGGGACGGTAAAGTGGACGATGGCCGCTTCGGGGTCGTCCGCCGGAAGAGCGTCTACCTGGCCGCGAGCCTCAACGCCCTCGTGCGCCCGGGGACGCCATTCGAACGTACCCTTGCGAAGCAGCATCGGCGCTTTGTAGCCCGGCCACCATTGGCCGGAATGTTGAATCCACTGCCCCAAAAAGTGATTGCGGTAAGGAAGCCTGACGCCGGTAACGTCGTCTGCCGCAGAATCGATATAGGCTCGGATGCGCTGCGCCATCTTAGGCGTCATGCGCTCATCGGCGTCCAGGTAGAGAATCCAGTCGTTCGACGCATGTTGAGCGCTTTCGTTCCGAGCCGCGTCAAAGTTGAGGATTCTGGGATGGCTGAGAACGCGGGCGCCCATCGAGGCCGCAATCTCGCGCGTTCGATCGTCGCTTTCCATATCCATCACAATCGCTTCGTCGGCAAAGCCCTCGACCGATTTTAGGCAGTCGGCAATGTTCGCCTCTTCGTTAAGCGTATGGACGATGACGCTTAAGCCTTTCGAACCCCAGACGGTTGGAGGCGGCAGAGCGATCGGACGAGCGACGGAGTATCCGGAACACTCTGCAACAAAGATTTCGTCGCCCTCGCCGGCAGTCGGAGCAATTTCAAACTCCTGCCAAGTCTTGGGCAGGTTCTTCGAACGGACTTGACCGTAGAGGCCGACCTGATCGAAGCGGCTCTGAAGCAGCGCGCGGTATTCATCGATCGTCATAAGGGCTACGTGATGCGGATCTGGATAGTTGATGTAGACGACCTTGTTGGGCGTCGATATCAGCAGCAGGCCGCCTGGCTTCAACACTCTGCCGATCTCGGCGAACCAGCTCTCCATCTGATCGACCGGGATGTGCTCGACCACCTCCATCGAGACGACCGCATCGAAGGAAGCGTCTTCAAAAGGCAATCGAGAATCGGCGCAATGCACGCGCTCGATCTTTGGGTCCGGATAGGTCTCGTTGCCATAAGCCAAAGGATGAGGATCGGCGTCCACCGCAACGACCTTCTCCGCCGTCCGTGCCAGAAACTTTGCGCCGTAGCCGATCCCGCAGCCCAAATCCAGCACGCGCATACCCTTTACTCTCTCTGCAGCAAAGAGATAACGCTTGGCGCTGTGGATGTAAAGCTCGTTCCAAGCAATGCCCGGCGCCACTCGGTTCTCTCCCGCATAGGCACTCAAATCCTGGCTCTGCTGAAAGTCTGCCGAGACGATAGGTTGTTGCGCCAGGCTCGGATTGCGCTGGTACTCCCCTAACAACTCAGAAATCGCGTCGACGACCTTTTGATCGAACGCATGCCCCAAACGGTCGAACGGCTCGGGAGCGTGAACGCGCAACTGATCGCCCTCGTTGACCAAGCCTAGAAACTGAACGACAAAGCGACGATTGGACGATGGATCGTAGAAAAAAACGTCCGCCGTGTAGACCGCCTCGCGATCCTTCTCCAACCTCACGCGGCTAACGCGAGCATCGGGGCACGACGCAAAGAACTCCTCCGCGTCTTGTCGAGTATAGGGAATGTAGGGGTTCCAATCGCTTGCCGACATAGGGCGCTCCTTGCGGCGATCGCCGCGAAGTCTCAATGATAGTTTTCGGCAAACTTGACGCGCTTTTGCAGGGATTGCTGGAAAGCCGCTTCGAGTAGAATGACGAAAGATGAGCCTCTCCATCGCCCGCGTCGTCTCAAGCCTGGCCAAGGTCGGCGACCTCTATCGAGCGCAGGGTCTGCCGCCGGAACCGAGCGGCCTGGCTTTTCCCGTCGCCATGGTCAAACCGATGCTGGATCGGTTAGCGGAGGATTTGACCGAGGATCGGCTCCGGGCGATCTTGAGAACGGTGGTCGGCGATCCCGTGCGATTGGACGGGCCTGCCGACGGCTGGCGGGCTTCGGGCTATCTGAAAGTCTTGCACGTTCTTCCGGCGACGCCTTTGGTGGGATGGACCAGCCTGATCTCTGCCGTTTTGGTAAAGAGCCGCTCTTTGGTTAAGCTTTCCCGCAGGGAGCCGTACTACACGGCCGCCTTTTTGAATCTGTTGCAAGAAGCGGATACAGAATTGCGCAACTGGATCGAAATCGTCGACAGCGCCGAGGACGGGATGAACGATGCAGACGCCGTTGTGGCCTATGGACGCGATGCGACCATCGAGCGTCTGCGCGGCATGGTCAAGGGCGAGACGCCGTTCTTTGCCTATGGTTCCCGCTTCTCGGTGGCAATTGTTAACCAAAACGCGCCTGAGGACGCGGCAGCAAGGCTTGCAACCGACGTTGTCCGGCTCTACCAGTCCGGCTGCCTGTCGCCCGCGATCTGTTTGACCGATTTGCCCATCACCGATCGCTTGGCAGAGGCTTTGGACGCAGAAACAAAGCGATTCCCCGCTCGCCCGACCTTGGGCGAGGCGACCGCCGTCCGCAGAGAACGAGAAGCGGCGCTGTTCGACCCCAATCGGTCGGCCCTCGGCCCGGACGATCTTTCGTGGACGATTATTCAGAGCCGCTCGCCGCAGTTCGAGGCGATCGGCGCGTTCAACCTTTTGCAGGTATGCCCTTTGGAAGCGCGAACGGTTATACCGTGGCAGAAGGTGCAGGCCATTGCGGTCGAGGGCATAGCCCCCGATTGGCTGGCGGGCCTGTCGCCTTCGCGAATCTGTCGGGCGGGGGAGATGCAAATGCCCGGTTTGGATTGGCCAGAAAACGGCCGAAGCTTAGTGCGAGACCTGATTCGGTGGACGGCGGTCGAGCGATGAGAGGCGATCAGAAGGCGATGGCGGGCGCGGGGGTTCTGACGCTGCTGTTCCACATGACGCCCGGCCTCAATCTATTGGGACTGCCGTTCATCTACCTATCGACCCATGCGCACGAGCTCTTCCATGCAGCGGCGGCGGTGTTGACAGGCGGCTCGGCGCACTACATCAAGGTGTTCGCCAACGGCAGCGGCGTAACGCCGGTTACGGGCGGATTCTTGCCGGTCATCGCATCGGCGGGCTATGTGGGCAGCGCGCTGTTGGGCGGCGCGCTGATCTACTTCGGCCGCACGGCTCAGGGCGCGAGGGCGGCGCTGGCCTGGATGTGCGCGATCTTGGCGGTAAGCCTGGTCTTTTGGGTGCGGGGCGATCTGGTCGGTGTGCTTTCGGCCCTCTTCTGGATTGCGCTGCTGGCCTATGTCGTGCGTTATTGGCGCTCGGCGGCGGTGATCTTGGCCGCTCAGTTCGTAGGGCTTCAACTCTGTCTTTACGGCTTGCAGGCTTTCTTCGTTCTGCTGCGAATTACGGCCTATACGGGTCTCCATAACGATGCGAAGCTGATGGAGCGGGCCACGCTGTTGCCGGCCGTCTTTTGGGCGACGGCATGGGCCCTATTCTCGATCGTGATGATGGGCCTGACCTTGCGTCGGGCCTGGCGCGAACCCGCGCCAAGGGGGAAAAATGTCTTATTCGAATGAAGAACGACTTTGGGCGCTGTTGGTGCATCTGCTATCGATCGTGAGTTCGATCATCGCGCCCCTGTTGGTCTATTTGATCTTCAAAGAGAGCGCGTTCGTGCGCTACCATGCGCTACAGGCATTGCTGTTTCAGATTGCGCTGTGGTGCCTTGGAGCCGTATTTGTGATCATGAGCTTCTGCTTGATCGGGATACCGTTTCTGATCGCGCTCATCCCGGTGCAACTGATCTGGCCCATTTACGCCGGGGTCAAGGCGAACTTCGGCGAGCTGTACGAGTATCCGGTCGTGGGCTCCATCGCCCGCCGCTCGGTAGGCATCTAGAACGTCAGTCCAAGCCCTGCGAACGGAATTTTTGCAAATGTAGCACAACTCTGAGTACGAATCTTGACGAAACGTCAGACTTCCGCCGGGCAATCGGTCGGGAGGGCGAGCGTCCCCGCGAGCCATGACCACTTGCTCGATGCCTTGCGCTCTAATGTCCGCCTGGCGGGTTAGGGGTAGTGATAGGCGATTCGACCTTGGCCTTGACCACGATATTGATGTAGCTCGGCTTGGTCTGACGACCGCCCGAATCGACCGCGATCAGCTTATATTTGGTCGTCTTCTTGGGAGATACCTCGGCAAATCCGATCGGATCGTTGTTGTTCACAGACGGCTCAACGATGACCGTGGCCGCGTTCAGCGCTTCCCAACTGAGCCGCACCGTCTCGCCCTCGTTGATCTCCAAAGTAGAAGCCTCGAACCGCACGATTCGCGCATCGGTCGGCTCTAACACCTTTACGGTCAGCTTCTTCTCCGCCATCAGACCGGCGGTGTTCTTAGCGCGAAGGCTATACTCGGTCGTCTTGGTCGGACGGTGCTCAAAGATCGGCGTGTCGGGATCGATTTGCTGTCCGGGCGGGCTAATGATCACGGTCGTGGCGTTCTTGACCGAGAACTGAAGCTGAACCGGCTCGCCCGCGTAAACTTCGGGCACATCGGCGGCAAATTTGACGATCTCGGGCGCGGCGGGCGGCGGCGCAGCGGTTACCGTGATCGGATACTCCTTCGTGATGCGGCCATAGCGATTCTCGGCAGTGATCTTGATCGTCGTATTGCCGTTGGGGACAAACTCGAACGAGCCGAATCGAATGCGAGAGCGGTCCGTGATAAGCCCTGGTTCAGGTTCGATCACCAGCCGGTCGGCGTTTCGGGCTTGCCACCGAATCTCAACCTTTTCGCCTGCCACCACCGTTTCGGGCGATATGGCAAAATCCATGATCTCGACCGGTTGAGGCCTCATAAAGTACCCAATCAGCGGAATCAAAAGCAGTAGCAACAAGGCAACCAGCCCGGACGGACTAATGAGAGAACGGCGCTCCAATTGACCTTGAAAAGTCGCGCTGAGATAAGGATTGTCGACCGAGCGCGCGCTGACGGTGAAGCCGAAGAGCTTAGTGGGCGCAATGACCGGTCGATTGACCGAGCGAGCTCGCAAGTAGACGCTGCTCGACTCGCCCGGCTTAAGCATCGCCCGTTCGGTCTCGAACTCAAAGACGCATTCGTCCTCCGGCTCGTTGGCAAAGAGCTGCAAATTCTGCTCGGTGTTGCCCAAGTTTTGCAACCGCGCCTCAAACTCGGCTTCGGGCTTAAAGTAGCTCATGGTCTGACGCTTGGGGTCCAGTTCGAGCGTCAAGAGGTTGTAGGGATTGATGACGAGGTTGGCCTGTGCTAGTTCGGTCTGTCCGTTCTCCAGCGATCGGGCTTTGATGACAAAGGGATAGACGCCCGCTCGACTTTCGCTGGATCGCGGAGGGCGAATGAGAATCTTCTCTCGGGATTCTGCGCCCGGTTCCAATCCGACGCTGGGCACTGGGATGGCGCACCATTCGGTATCCAACCCTTCGACCTCTAAGGAGACCTGATCTCGCTGCTCGCCCAGGTTGCGAATGAGCACGGCGATCTGGGCTGCGCCGCCCGGTTCGACTCGAGCCTCTTCTTCGGCCAGCTCAATCTTTATCTGCGATCCGTTGCCGCTCAATCCGTTCGCCTCCCCTTAGACCGGCTACGATTCTGTCTTGTATAATAGGCGAAAGTCAAGATGCCCGAATCGATAGACGCGCCACGGCTGTCCCTCACATCGTCGGAGATGCGCCGCCTGGCAGACCATGTGGTCGCGCTCGTGATAGAACGTTTCGACACAAAGAGCGATTCCCCTATCGGCAAGCGACCGACCAAAGCGGAATTAGAAGGACTGTTCGCCGAGCCGCTTCCGGCCAAAGGCGACGATCCTATGCGTCTGATCGATCAGGCCGTCGAGCAGGCGTTCGGCAACACGATCCGCGTCGATCATGCCCGATACTTTGCCTTTGTGCCCGCTCCGAACCACTTTGTCGGCGCGATGGCGGACGCTCTTTGCGCGGGCTTCAACGCCTTTGCCGGCACATGGATGGTGGGCGCAGGCGCCGCTCAAGTCGAGCTGACCGTCATGGAGTGGCTGAGACAGATCGTTGGGATGCCGGACGGCGCGGGCGGACTGCTGGTGAGCGGCGGCTCGATGGCAAACCTAACCGCGCTGGTGGCGGCCAGAGAGGCCGTGCTGGGGGAGGATTTTGGCCACGGGGCGGTTTATCTGTCCGACCAAACCCATTCGAGCGCGATCAGGGCTTTGAAGGTCGCGGGGTTTGCCCAAAGACAGATCAGGGTCTTGCCAAGCGACAAGAGCTTTCGATTGCCGTTTAGCGCGTTGCAGGCTGCTGTCAGCGAAGATCGAGCGGCAGGGTTGTGCCCTTTCTGCGCGATCTTGAACGCGGGCACGACTAACACAGGCGCGGTCGACGACTTTGAGACGATCGTGCCATGGGCAAGGTCGGAGGGACTCTGGATTCATGCGGACGCGGCCTATGGCGGATTGGCGGCCGTATCGCCCAATCAGAAGCCCAAACTGGCCGGATTGGGCGAGGTCGATTCGATGGCGATCGATCCGCACAAGTGGCTCTATGCGCCGATAGAGTGCGGCGGCGTGCTGATGCGCGATTTTTCTTTGCTTAAGCGCGCCTTCAAGATCCTGCCGGACTACCTTTTGGACAAAGAGCGAGACGCGGGCGAGGTCGATTTCTGCGACCATGGCATTCAGCTTTCAAGGTCGTTTAGAGCGTTCAAAGTATGGCTAATGCTGAAGACCTTTGGGGTCGAGGCGTTTGCAGAATCGGTGGATCACAACGTGCGGCTGGCAGAGGTCGCGGGCGAGCGATTGGTCGCTAAGGGGTTCGAACTGGCGGCGCCCCCCAGCTTGGGGATCGTAGCGTTTTGGCATCCAGAAGCCGACAGCGCCGCGCATCGTCGAGCGGTCGATCGCCTCATCGAGGATGGTTTCGCCATGGCCAGCTCGACTCAGCTGAAGGGTCGGACGGCCTTGCGAATGTGTACGCTCAGCCCTCTTGCGACTAAAGAGGATGTTGAGCAGACGGTCGATAAGTTGGCTCAGTTCGTTCTGGCGTCTCGCAGCCACTGAACATGGCCGTCCAAGAAGAGGCGGTTCCTCCCTCCAAAATGCACCGCTTTGCCCCGTAAGTTAGGATTGACGGGAGCGATGGCTGGGAAGTAGGGATCGACGGTCAGTTCCACGTCCGATAGACTCTCCGGAAAGCCAACGATGGGGTTCTGCGCCAGCTGCAGATCGACAATCGCGCGATCGGGAAGCTTGCCCCAGAGGTTGTCCAAGGGTACGGGATCGTCGGCTCGGTCAAATCGCCAAATCCAGTAGCGCGCGCCGTTCTGTTCAACCTGGATCAGCCTGCCTAGGTCGGTCGATTCGACGCTCGGGCAGTTCCAAATCGCTCTCTCGACCGAGTAAGGCTTTAGGACAAGAGCGGCCCATCCCGCGCGAGGGTCGCTGGACGGCCAATCGCTCCACGGACGATAGCCGAGCGCCGTTTTAAGGTCGCGGCGATCGGGCATCAAGCCCGCATGATCGTCCAAATAGAGCGACCAGGCAACGCCAACCTGCCTAAGATTGGACGAGCAGACCGAACGGCGGGCCGTCTCGCGGCTTCTCGCTAGAACAGGCATCGCAATAGCGGCCAAAATCGCGATGATCGCGATCACGACCAGAAGCTCGATAAGGGTGAAGCCGTCAGCCCTTGACGATATTGGGACTGACCTCGATCTGAACTTTGTCGCGCACGGCGTTGGTAATGATGCAGTAGCCGTCGGCTTTATGAGCGATGTCGTTAGCGAGCGCGATCTGTTCATCGGTAGCGTCGGCGGCGAGCCGGATGGTCGGGCTGATCTCTACACGGGTAAACACGAACATGCCCGTCCGCTGTTCCACTTGCCCCTTGGCTTCGGTCTCGATGCCTTCGAAAGGCAGCTTCCTGTTGGCCGCGATGATGCCAAAGGTGATGCTATAGCAGGCCGCGATCGCCGAGGTGAGAAGTTCTTCGGGATTTGTGCCTTCGTTCGTACCGCCGAACTCGCTGGGAACGCCCAGCGCCGCTGTATGTCCTGATCGGATGGAGTGGGAAACGCCTTGACCGTCCCGGCCCCCTATCCACTTGACTTTGACTAAATATTCATGTGCTGTCGACATGGACCGATTTTACCTCTTGGGCAGAAACGGGTGAGCCTGGATCAGCCGGAGCATCGGATCGCTCAGCGTTTCGACCAGACGCACGCGAACGGCATCGGCTTCCAGATTTTCAAATCGGTGAATGCGTTTGTGGCCGATGGCGGAGCCTTCGGCGATTGTCTGCCACTGGCCGTTAACGCGGGCTTCCAGCGCATATCTTCGAACTCGCTCGCCGCGCGCGATCTCTTCCATCAGCACGATGTGCCCTATGGGCGTCTTGCCGCGCAGCAGAAGAGTCTCATCGGTGCGAGCGCCCTGCTTGGTCGCCAGCGGGATAGAAAACAACCGCTTGATCTCGTTGCCCATCTCCTCGCCGCGCTTGAAGTCGGCTTCGGGGATCAAGCCGGTCGGATCGGGCGTGTGGTTGAGCAAGAAGACCGCCCCATGACCGACCGAGCGGTAATACATCTCCATAAGCGCGTCAAGGCTTTTTAGGGTTTTTTCGTTGTCCGTTCGCCAAAACCAGGTGTTGCGGATTCGGGCGTCGCATTCGTTCGGCAGCCAGCGGTCGCCATCAGGATCGCCGTCGGCCGCAGTGTAGTCGCCCCATTTCTTAGCGCCGGAGCGAACCGAGTTCCATGCGGGGTAGGGGGCATAACCGTCCTCGTTGCCGACCCAGCGGATGGTGGCTTGCGGACCCTGAAAGATCACGGCGTTCGGCGCGTGTTTCTCTAGAATGTCTCCCACATCGAACACAAGGCTGCCGTCGAACCAGACTTCCATCATATCGCCGTAGTTGGAGAGCAGCTCGGTCAGTTGGCGGCGATAGAGCCTTTCGTAATCGGCTTGTTTTGCCGGATCTTTGGCCCGGCCTCCAACATTGGCGCCGTGATAGTCGTCTCGCGGCGAGAGGTAGACCCCTAAGCCCAGTCCATGCTTCTTGCAAGAGGCGGAGACATCCTTCATCACATCGCCCTTGCCGCCTTTCCATGGCGTGTTCTTAACGCTGTAATCGGTCGTATCGGTCTGCCACCAGCAAAACCCACCCTGGTGCTTAGCGACAAAGACGAGATACTTTGCGCCCATCGCCTTTGCGGCGCGCGCCCATTGGTCGGTGTCGAGCCTCTCTGGGTTTAGCTCGGAAAGGGGCGTCTTAAGGGTGTCGCCCTCAGAATCTTGCCAAGTGTTGGGGGCAAAATGGATGAACGTCCCGATCTCCATATCGTGCCACTTGTACTGCACTTTGGTTGGGATCGCGATCCGCCTGCCATCTACTTCGATGGGGGAGGCCAACTTGGGCGGGTGGGTGCGCTGAAACATGGCCGAGTATACCTTTGGCTTACTTTTGGGCTAAACAGGAACTACGTAGAAACCGAAAATATTCGTGGGAACAAAACCCTTGCGCGGCGCGTAAAGTTAATTGAAGCGAGAAGCAATTACGGCAATGGGCGGTGATGGTCTTTGCCCTCCTTTCACCATCACCGCCACTTTTTATCCGAGGCGGCTCGCTTCGTCGTCGGTTATCTTTTTCAATCTCAGCAGCATCGCCCATGCGGCGTAGGCATCGATCGGTTCCGGCGGGGTCAAGAGGCCGCGAGGGATCCATCTTCGCCACCCTTTGGGCGGATTGCGCTCAAAATAGAGCTTTCGCGCCTCCAGCGTGGTGCCATGCTCGTCGGCCATTTTCCACTCGATCGACGTTTCTTGCCGGATCTTCTTGGAGTGAGAGCCTGAACCAAGGATGAGGCGGTCTGGCGCGAACTGCTTCATCAGGGATCCAAGCGCATCGTTTAGGCTTTCCCGATCCACGACGCCGAGGTAGAGAGGAGTCTGCGGATCCTCCCAATCGACGATCGCGATGCCGCACTTTTGACTGCCGGGATCGACGGCCAAGGCTCGGCTCATCGAATCTCTAAAGCTCCGGAGGTTCCGGGCGAGGCAAGCCGAATCATGAGCCACTTGTTCTCTGCGTCGAAGGCGAATCCGGATCGGAGCGGCGCTAAATCGAAGATGAGGCGATCCAAGTCGTTGGCTTTAGGAATCTCTTGACCGTTGTACTGGACGGCGGCAGGCTCCGAGCCGCTGGCAACCAGAACGAAGGCTGCGGGCAAAGAATGGGCGTAGCCCAATTCGATGATGAGGGCGCCATCGATCTCTTGGGCGCGGCGCAATCCTGGCGCTGTGATCGTTCTGTCCGCAGTTGCTACCGATCTTGGCTCGATTTCTATACCGGCCAGCAATGCGACGTTGGGCGCCAGCAGGCGCGGGTTGAGGTCCCAGTGATACTCTTCTTCGCCTTTGACGATGCTGTATGCATCGGGATAGAAGCCTTGGTTCTCGGGATGCTTTTGGGTCGTGTACGCCTGCTGTTGAACGCCGGACAGGGCGATAGCCTCTGCAAGTGTGCGCCAATCAAGGCTGTTGTCGAGTTCGGCCAATCGGAACAGAGCGCGAGCATAGGCCAAGCCGCACCATTGCACGGCCACTCCGAACCAGGCTTGGCCCGTTAGCCATGTGGCGCCAAAAGCCGGAATGGTCGCGCCGCGCATGATAGGCCGGTCGTTCATCGACCAGCAATAGACGAAAGGCAGACCGCTGAGCGCCCATCGCCGGGCAGAGGACAAGTGAATTGGATTGCCCGTTACGGCATAGGCGTTTAGACAGGCGGTCAGTGCCCGCTCGGCCGCCAAAATGTCGGGCACGGAAAGCGTCAGCTCCCAGGTTTGCGCGCCGTCGGGCCTTGATAGACCGTCGAGGAAGTCGAGCGCTTTGTTCGCGCTTTCTAAGACCGAGCGATCGCCCAACATCAGGCGCGATTGCCACAGAAGTCCTGCGTTTTGACCACAAAGCCCGCTGCCGGTTCTTTGCCCGCCAGAGAGCGCCTTGTGCCGCTCGCTTTCCGGCTTCCAGTCCCAACTTCCGTCCGGTTTTTGGCTCTTTTCCGTTTCCTTTGCTTGAGATTGGAGATTCTTGAGCGTTCTGTGCAACCCGCCCAAATAGAAGGCGGCTTGCCATCCAGGCGGATTGGGCACGGCAGACCGAACTTGATCGATAGCCCGTTGGCGGCGCATATCGGTCTCGGACAGAGCGTGCGCCAAAACCCAAAGCGGCGCCGCGACGGTCGGATCGTAATAGGTTGGGCCGGTGTTGGTGTGCTTCCAACCGCGCTGGTCGGCCACCCATGCAGCCAACAGGCCGTCAATGCTGAGTTCGACCGCCCTCATTCCGGTTCTTTCGGCCGCAGGAGGACGCGCAACGCCATAGAGCTTGGAGTACGCCTCAAACGCCTCGGTGATCGACCGCGCTTGAGAGTTGACATGGACGGTCGCCTTTAGAGTCATCGCCTCGCCAAAAGCGAGCCGGAAAGGCTGTTTGGCCGTAAGAGCGTTTTCGTCGATCCATCCGGGCGGACTGGGCGCAAACAGCGCGAGGCGGTGATGCGCGCCCGTCCACGGCCCGATTTCGTCTGGCGCGGGCGAATAGAACAGGGCGCTGGGAGTGCGGCTGCTCCCCGCGTACGTTTGCCACGGCTCCCAATGCATCATAAAGAGGCTCGGACCGCTGCGCACGGCCATCAGCGGCATCGTTATCTTGTACGGGTGCGGCGCCAACCGAAGGTCGTTCGGAGGAGAGACGTTCTTGGAAGATGAGGAGCCTTCGTCTGCAGTAAGCCACTCTAAGCCGGGGAAGACGGCCTCGCTCTTTTGAGCTCCGAACGAGCCGTCGCCTGCTCTCCAATCGGGAAAGCGAAACGAGTAGATGTCTGCCGTCTGGGACGCGGTCATTCGAGCCGAACACTCGACCTGGCCGTTGACAAGTTTGTATTCGAGCGTGGCGCGACCAATGGGGCCGAGCGTACCGGAGACGGTCAGACTGGGCATGACGGGGTCGGCCTGAACATTGGTGATGCGGAACGGATGGAACTTGGGGACGCCGCCCTGGCCTGTCAGGCTGGCGGTCGCCAAAGGCGAAGAGGCCGCCACCAGCGACCAACGCCCTGCAAGCCGAACATAGAGCCGTGCCGCTCCGCCTTGAGCGGACGGGCTGACGATCAGACGGTAGCGGTCGTTCTGCGCAATGCCATGCCGATTGTTGACAACGCCGACCTTGCCTGTTTCGGCTAGGTTCTGAGGCAAAGAGGCGATCGAAAGGGTAAGAGAAACCGCGTCTGCGCCAGCGTCCGAGCGCAATCGAAAGAGAAGATTCGGGTCGGTCGAGGGGACGACTCGGAACAGATAGTGAGCCGTCGCGCCGGGCGAGATGGGGCGGTTCTCTGGTTCCTTATGAGGCGTTACGCGCATGTTCGCGCCTGGAAAGGCATGGAGTTCAAGTCGGCTGCTAGAGTATGTGCCAAGTCCCGTGTTAGTAACGGCGACCACAATATCGGCGCCCTCCCCCGGTTGCACAACGGCGCGTTGGGACTGGGCATAGGCGATCTTTAGCCTTGGCTGGAAGCCGTAATGAACGGCGCGCTCTTTGTTGGGGCCTTCCAATCGGATGCTAGATGCGCCCGGAAAGGCATATCGAACCGCGCGCGCTCCGCGGCCTATGGTGAACGTTTGCGGCTCGCCTTGCTCGGGCCGGATGGAATAGAAACCCGGTTCGGGCAGAATCAGTACGCCCTCAGGTGGAAGCCGGTTGGGGTCGAGCGTCTTGGCTAAGCGGTCTGTCAGTCGAACGATCTGCGGCTCGGCGATATAGAACCAATCGTAGTTGCTGTTTGCCTTTGCGTGCGCCGAGAGCACGATGGTGAGCGGCTTGCCTTGAAACTCATCAAGATCGATCGAGATCGGTCGCCAGCCGCTTTCGGACAGGTCGGCGCTCAGATCCTCTTGACCATTGAGAAATATGGAGAAGCGAACGCCGTCAAATCCTTTAGGGTCGGTCTGCTGGATGGCGGCATCGTCCATGCCTGCCCACAGGAATAAAACGACTTTCTCGCCCGGTTTTGCCGCCGGAAGGGTCGTTTTCCATTCGGCGGTCGCAGGTCGATTGGTCGGATGGAGCATCGCGGCCTGCTTCTCGACGCCTGCCGATACGGTCCGACCCCATCGAAAGGGCTGCAATGCGTTTTCGACACGGGCGGCGGCGGGATCAAGAGCATGTAAAACGGATGCCGCATCCGGTCTTTGGGCATTAAGTGCGAGCGAAAGGACAAAGCACAAGACGAGGGGGCACAACCGCATGACTCTATTATTCGGCGTTGACGTTGGGCCTCCTTGATATTTGGACGAGCGCGTACAAAAGGATAGCGAGACTAATTCCGGCATAGAGGGCATTGATCGCCAGCGACTGGCCGGTGATCAGAGGCCTGAGCGGATTTAACCAAAACGGCGCTTCGACTATAACGCGATACGGCGCGGGGATGATCGCAGTAAGGCGTTCCAAGAAGAGCGCGAAGCCCATGCACGCTACGACGAATCCAGACATGAACCAGCCGGCCCGCTCGGCATGCCATCGGGCATTAACGCTATTGATCGCCGGCTCGGCTCTCAAGTTAAGTCCGACGTTGTTCTTAAGATATCCCAAGGTGAAGGCGAGATGAAAGCAGACATGCACGACGGAAGCGCAGAAGAGCGAAAGAATTCCGTCCCTGTCGGGCGCCCATCTGGTGGCGCGATAAATGGCCTCGACAACGATGAACGCCGTTCCTAGGCTGGCCGCCGCGATCCACATCGCGCCTTTGAGCGGCTGCTTGATTCGACCCATGAGAGGCCCTTTGAGCCCGAACGCATAAGGCATCGCAAGAGGCATGATGATTGCGTCGAGCAGGATCAAGCAGAAGAGATAGGACCACCGCGCAGCGGTCTCGGCCTCGGCGGAGGATCGAACAGCGCCAGAAGCATACCAGTAGGCGTTGAAGTATGCGGCTAGCCAGAGCAGGATCAACCCAAATCGCCTGCAAAAGGCGTAAGAACGGTCGTTCCATTCGCCCAATCGCTGGCCCGCTGCATGGATAGCCCAGATACAAAAACCCATCATCAGCAGGAGAGTCGGCACGATCAGGGGGAAAGAAAGCCCGCCCACAGTTGCGGCGTAGTTCTTGGACAGAGAAGCCAGCGGCGCTATCCATTGGTGGATGGGCAATGGAACGGCTCGTCCAGCCATCGCCATAGTCAGCGGATAGATAAATCCAACGATAACGATCGCGAGAATAACCGAACCGAACACCGGCGTTTGCCTCTTTTCCTTTAGAGTCTTGCCTGAGATATCCGCACCCAAGCCCTCCGTGTCCGCCTCTGGATAGCACTCGTGGTGAGCAAGGTCTCGAATGACGATCGCCAGCATCATGATCGAGCCCAGCCAGATGATGAGAAGCGATTGGACGTACTCGATTACGGGAAAGATCGTGGTCTTGCAGATGGCGACGCCCGCTGGAAGGCTGCACAAAAGCGCAATGCCGATCAATGCGGCGCCCGTCAGCCACCGAGCCAGAAGCACCGCGCGAGCAGGCAGTCCCGTGATGACCAGATGACTAAAGAGTCCTCGCCCAAAATCGGCCTCGAAGAGCGATCGGCCGACCATCGGCACGATTGCGAGCATGAGAATGCCTTGAACGACGATCGTACCATGATAGACCCAAGCAAGAACGTCGAGGATTCGATCCGTGCCCTGCGCCCTCGGCCAAGCATAGGTCATCGCCAGAACGACGATCGCGGCGACAGCGGACGCTGCGGAAATGACGAGAAGAACGTCCCAGAACGCCTTGCCCCGCAACTGGCGCTTAAAGTCGTAGACGAACAGTTCTAGCGCGGCGCCCATCATCGGGCCGCCTCCGAGACCGGGACTCGTTCGCTCTTGCGGAGAGAGGATTTGACTGCGGACGCGCAATGCTTGAACAAGAGATAATTGAGAAACAGATAGACAGGAACCATGACGAAACCGATCTTGGGGCTGATGACCGCTGTAAAAGCGACCAGCACCGGCGGACAGAGCCAGCCGATCCAATCGACGAACCAAACGATGGAGAACGGATTGTCGATTTCAAGCCAATGGAACTTGATCCAATACCAAAGGAACGCGACCGTCGCGTAGGCAACCAGACCGCCAAAAACGGCAAGGGTTTGAGCCTCGCTTACCGTCCGGCCGTTGATGCTGAAACGCTCCATGATGAGAGTCGCTTGGATGTACCCCAACCCAGCGATAAGGCTGACTAGAACCGTGGCCGAAAGGCCTCGAAGAAACGGAAGGTGGATCAGGCTCAGCACGATGCCAAAGGCAAAAATGAGAATCGCCAGGTGGAGCGCGGTGATCAGCGCGGGCACAAGCTTGCCCACAACGATCTGTTCGGGCTCCAGCCGAGTGAGGGACACTGCGCCGATCGTGCGCGCGATGCGCTCTCTCGCAAAGCTGCCGCGCCTCTGCCCTTCGTGCCCCAACCGGAAGATTACAAAGATGGCGGCCCATACGATGATCTGAATGCCTCCCACGGGCGAGGCAATAACGGGCGACCTCGCGCTGCCCCCTCCATATACCAGCCACAGCGCGCTCGCGACATAGATCAGCCAAACCGCTGCCCAGAAAGGATAGATCCACTTCATCTTCCAAGGCATGATCGCATTGACCGACTGGAGAGCCGGTTTATCGAGCGCCACCGAAGGAAAGTGGTACCAGGATTGCGGATTGTCCTCGAAGTACTTCTGTTTAAGCCGAACCGCCTTCTCCAACAACGCCCTCACGGTAAAGTCGCCTCCAGCATCGCTGTATGGACATTGGAAGGCAAGCCCTCAATGCCTGCAACTCTTGCCGTTACAGATATTGAGCGGGCGTGAGTTGGAAAGGTCGGCCTGGCCGCACCTTCTTGGCCGAACAGCTTTGACTGCCCCGGCTCCAGTCGATCGGCCAGGTGGACGTTTACATTGTTCGCATTGAGCGAGACCCCGGTCAGCGTTGCACGGGTGTCGTTATCGATCCGGACTACTTGAGAGAGGCCTTTGTTGTCGGAAACGCGCTCCACTCGTATTGCGCCTCCTAGGTCGATGGCCTGCTCGACTCGAAACGAGACCTCGGCCACGGTCGCGTTGTAGCCTTCCACCACAGTTTCGCTGCCCTCGTTGACGCTGACTCTTTGCGTGCGGGAAGCGAAGAAAGCGCCGGAGTAATCGACCACTGCGTCGGCAGGGAACGTCTTTCGCCATTCGCCGCGGGGGGCTAACCATCTGATTTCCCCGCTAGATAGATAGATAGGCGAATCGGCGGATCCAATAAGGCGAAGCTCTGGCGCTCCGGCGGTTTTGACCCCGGTTTCCGGCAACGATTGCGAGATGATTATTGCCGCAATCGCGCACAAAGGGGCGATCAGGACGGGACCGGTCGTCAAGCGGCCCATCTTTCGCAGCGCTAAGCGCAAGATAAGCAGAGAGAAGAAGAACAGAGCGAGACAGACCGAAGCCAGGATCATGCGGTCTTTGTCCACCTCAAGAAGAACGGTCGCGGTCTCGGGCCTTCTGCCCTGTTCAATACGAGACGAGGCGATCTGAAGAATGTCGGAAAACCGCCTTTGACTGGCCGCGCTCGTTGCATAAAAATAGACTTCGCCTTGACCGTAAGGCTTCAGTATGGGCGGATGGGGCGCCGACAAACTTAATACCCGGTTCGGTTCATAGATCGCCTGCGGCTCGCCGTCAACCACCGATTGACCGATGATTTTGGGAGCCAGGTCGCCGAGCAGGCTGCCTTTGAGGCCCGGGAAAGGCCCGATGCCGGAAACCGCCAATCTCCCGCCCGACGCGATCCAAGCAAGGATAACGACCTGCTGCTCTCGGCTGAGCCTTTCGGCGCCCTCCACCAAGATCAAGACGCTTACAGGTCGAAGCCAGCGAATGTCCAAAGGCGCATCCTCGGGAGCCATGTAAACCGGCGCAGGAATTCGAGACGCGACCCAGCGGCTTCCTTGCCCGAGCGCCCTCTCGGCCATCAAACGGACCGCTTCGAAGCCGCCCTTTAGGTCGCCTAGCACGACGAAAGGCGAGTCGAAGGTCGGTGATAGATTGAGTCTGATTTCGCGCCTCGCGCCATTCTCGGGCTGCCAATAGAGCGCGGGCAACAGGCTCACTCGGCCTCTGCGTCTAGTTGTGCGAGGCTCGTCAAAGAACACGTCTATTTCCTTTCGCGCCCCCGTGGGAAGCTCGATGGGGATAAATCGCTGTTCGCCTCCCGACCCGATCAATTCCAGCCTTCCCGATTCGGCCGCGCCACGATTGATCAGCTCGACTCGGTGGCTGGCGCCGAAACCGCCGGCCTCGCCCAAGTGGGGCTTGGCGACGATTTCTACCTGAGCGGAACAGGCCGCAAAAGAGATCAGAAGCGCGAGCGCGGTTCGCATCAGATGTCGACCGCCATGATCTTGCAGGCTGTCAGGTAGCGCGATCCGGAGGGGCCGAGATGGCTATCAACAAGGTCGAACGAGTCGACCGGCATCTTTGCAACCGATTCTTGAAAATCACCCCAACCGTCCCATCCTTTCCAACCCCTTTTAACCCTGGCCAAAGTTACATGGCCGTGAAAGGGATGCTCGTCCGCCGGAATGCCTATCTCCGCTAACGCTTGATCGACCTGCTTGGCCAATGCGCTCAGCGGACCGCTCTCCGCGCCCAGCCAAATCACTCTCGGGTTTCGCTGATTGGGAAAAGCGCCCAACCCTCCGACCTTTATCTCAAAGGGCTGAAAAACGACCTTTGTCAGCGCCGTTGCAACGCGGCCAGGGTCGTCGCGCTCGCCGATGAACTTGAGCGTGATATGCAGGTTCTCCGGCTTGACCCAGGCCAGTTCTGGCATCTCCTGCTTGAGCCGATCCTGAAGACTGGCGATCTTCTCTCTAGCCTGATCGCCGAGACCGACCGCTACAAAGAGCCGCATGATCCCAATAGAACGGCCTTCCTCAGTAGCGTAAGCGCCGCTTGCACGGCCCTTTCCCGCACAACCGCTCGATCGCCGATAAACTGGTATCGCGCTGTGTGGGACGCATTGGCGTCGGCCAAGCCGATGAAGACCAGGCCGACGGGCTTGTCTTCGCTGCCGCCGCCAGGACCGGCGATGCCAGTAATTCCGATCGCCCAGTTCGCGCCGGTCTGTCTCAGAGCGCCTTCCGCCATTGCACGGGCAACCGGTTCGCTGACCGCGCCGTAGGATTCCAGAATCTCAGCAGGCACGCCCAAATACCTCTGCTTCATCTCGTTGCTATAGGTTACAAAACCGCCCAAGAAAACCTCGGAACTGCCTGCAATCTCCGTGAGTTTGGCGCCCAACAATCCGCCTGTGCACGATTCTGCCGTCGCCACGGTTTGGCGCTTCGATTTGAGCAGATCAACTAACGCCATAGCTAGAGTTTGATCGTCAATGCCGTAGACAAACTCGCCGACCCGCTCCCGGACTCTTTGCTCCATCTCGGCGATTAGGGCTTCGGCCTGCGCCTTGTCCTTCCCGCGGGCCGTAATGCGAAAGTGGGTCTCTGCGACATGCGCCAGGGGAGCGACCGTTGGATTCTCGCTTCGCGTCAGTTCGCCCAACATCTCCTCGGCTTTCGATTCGCCTATGCCCGTCAAACGCAACACGCGAGAAACGATCGCTTCGCCGACAAAGCGCTGGGCCAAGTCTGGCAGCACGATTTTCTCAAGCATCGGCACAAATTCGTGTCGCGGGCCAGGCAGCGCATAGATCAGCTGGCCGTTCCATTCCAGTCTAATCCCTGGCGCGGTACCGTGAGGATTGGGCAAAGATGCGCTTCCTTCTGGCCGCATCGCTTGGCGAAACTGGCGATCGTTGGTCGTCAACCCGCGAGACCGAAAGAGCTGTCGAAGATGCTCGGCAAGGTTTTCATCGTGAATCAATGGACAACCGGTCGCTTCGGCGATCGCGTCTCGGGTTAAGTCATCTTCTGTCGGCCCCAAACCCCCAATCGTAAAGACGACGTCCGCTTCTTGCAAGGCTCGCTGGATGGCTTCGGTCGCTCGTTCCAAATTATCGCCGACGGTGTACCGACGATAGACTCCAATGCCGATCTCGGCCAGTCTTTGGCCGAGCAGCGGCGCGTTGGTGTCCACAATCTGCCCCAAGAGCAGTTCCGTTCCGATGGAGACGACTTCGGCGCGCGCCATGCCCATTTTGTACCCGATATGGCCGGGTATACTCGGTTCAGTTCGGCGCTTAAGCCGAACGGGAGGCTGTGCCGAATGCCGTATGTGATTACCGAGCCTTGTATAGGCGTTAAGGATAAGTCGTGCGTGGCCGTCTGCCCGGTCGATTGCATCTACGAGGGCGACGACATGCTTTATATAAACCCGGACGAGTGCATCGACTGCGGCCTGTGCGAGCCAGAGTGCCCGGTCAGCGCCATCTATGTCGATACCGACGTGCCGCCCGATTGGCGCGAATACATAAAAAAGAACGCGGACTTCTTCAATAAGTAAGGCCGCGGCACTAAGGAGGATGAAGCAATGAAGCTTCTCGCAACCGCAGTCGCAGTCGTTAGTCTGATAGGATCGGCGTTTTGCCAGGATTGGAAACAGCCAGCCCCAGAGGAGATGAAGCAGCTCGGCTTTCTAGTCGGATCGTTCGCCGGCAAGCAGCACATGGAGTTTGGCGGCCAAAAGATGGAATCGGACGCCGTGGTCAACGCTTCCTGGCAACTGGACGGACGCTACATCCGGTCGGACGTCAAGTACACCATGACAGGGATGGAGGGCGAAATCTCCGGCTTCATGGTGCTCACCTATGTGCCCGCCAAGAAGCAGTTCCGAAGCCACTGGTTCGATTCGTCCTCGCCCGACTATGTGGAGATGTTTGGCACGATGCAGGGCAACACCCTGACGCTGACCAGCGGCGAAGTGGAGATGCCCGGCATGGGCAAGTTCCTAATGCGGTCAACGTGGACCAAGATGAACAACGGCAATGTGGGCATGAAGCTGGAAATGAAGCAGGGCGACCAGCCTTGGTTCACCCTCATGTCCGCCGAGTACGCCAAAAAGGCCGCCAAGTAGAATAGGTATAATTGACCGCTCTGGCGCCGGAGTGGCGGAATAGGCAGACGCGCCGGTCTCAAAAACCGGTCCGGGGGGACTCGGGTGTGGGTTCGATCCCCACCTCCGGCACCATCAGATATGCGCATCGTCGCTCTGGATTATGGGGAAAAGCGGGTTGGCATGGCCGTTGGCGACACCGACCTGCGGATCGCTTTTCCCCAGTCTCCCCTGCCCAACAAGTTCGATCTGATCGTTAAAGCCATCATGGAGCAAGGCGCCGAAAAGGTCATCGTCGGCATTCCCATCGGCTTGGGCGGCAAGGTCGGTCGATCCTCGAAGAAAGTCGTTCGCTTCGTCTCCGATCTATCGGCCCGCCTCAACATCCCCGTCGAGATGGTCGATGAGCGGCTGACCACTAAGGAGGCCCAGCGCCGCCTGAGCGAAGCCGGAGCCTCGATAGAGAAGAAGAAGGCGGCCGTCGATTCGATGGCCGCCGCGCTGATACTGGAGGTCTATTTTGGCCTCTAAGCGGGCGCGAGTTCTCTTAGGGACCATCCTCGGCATTGCGCTCGTCTTTGCTGGCCTGGGGTTCTATGTTCGCCACCAAGCCGCTCCCGTTTCCTCGCGATTTGCGCCGCAACTGGTCAAACTCCGCGAACCCCAAAGCCCCGAAGAGATCGCCAAAACTCTGCAGAAGCGCCATGTCGTCCGAAATCCGTCGCTGCTGGCGCGATGGCTGAAATGGAAGGGCAAGTCGACCATCGCCGCGGGCGACTACGAGTTTAGCCCCGATCAGTCGATGTGGCAGATCGCCGACATCCTGATCCATGAGCGGTTTACGGTCAATTGGGTTTCGTTTCCCGAAGGTTGGACGATGGCTCGGATCGCCGCGAGACTGTCCGAGCGCGGCATAGCCGACGAAGCTGAGTTTTTGGCGCTGTGCCAAAAACCGATCGATATCAATGGAAAGACGATCAACCCGCCATCATCGGGATTTGAAGGCTATCTGGCGGCGGACACCTACCGACTGCCGCCAGGCACGGGAGCAGAGGCGGCAATGCAAGCGCTGATAGCCAACACATATCGGCGATGGAATGCCGAGAGAGCCGAGAAGGCTAAAGCCTTAGGCCGCTCGATGCACGAGATTTTGACCATCGCCTCGATGATCGAAAAGGAAGCAGCCAAGGACGAGGATCGGCCGCTCATCGCCGCGGTCATATATAATCGGCTGACTAAGAAGATGCGTCTTCAGATCGATGCGACCGTGCTATACGGAATGGGCCAATGGAAAGAGCGCGTGCTCTACGCCGATCTTAAGCATCAGTCGCTTTACAACACCTATTTGAACGACGGCTTGCCGCCCGGCCCGATCGCCAGCCCGGGCATCGCGAGTCTGGACGCCGCGCTCAATCCGGCCAAAGTCGATTACCTGTTCTACGTAGCCAAAGGAGACGGATACCACCAGTTCACGTCCTCGTACAGCGACCATTTGAAGGCGATTCGGGAGATCCGCAGTCAGAAATGAGCGAGCGATTTGCACCAAGCCGATTTCGACGCGAAGATGCGCCCGAATGGCTGCGTCGTTTTTGTCCTCACGAGACGGTCGGCAACGTGGCGGACGTGGATCCCGATGCGCTGAAGGCACGAGGCATCGCCGCCGTTCTGCTCGATTTGGACAATACTTTGACGCCTTGGCGCAGTTACGACGCTCCAGACGAGATCGTAGATTGGATCAAGAGAATGCAGGAAGCGGGGTTCAAGATGTGTTTGACCTCGAACACTCGCCGTCGCTCTCGACTGATCGAGCTGAGCGAGCGGTTCGCCATACCCTATGCGTTAGGACCGATGAAGCCCCGAAAAGGCATCTTGCGCAATGCGCTGGAGATGCTGGGGGCCAAACCCTCGGAAGCCGCGATCATCGGCGATCAGATGTTTACGGACGTCTGGGGCGGCAATCGACTGGGGCTGTACACCATTTGGGTGCGCCCATTGCACCATAAAGAGTTTTTCGGCACCAAAATCAGCCGGATGGTAGAGAATTGGCTGGTGAAACGCTTGGAGCCCTATCGTGAAAGAATCTAAGGTCGTTGCTCTATTCGGTCATCCAGTCGGGCACAGCCGCTCGGCAGAGATCCAGTCGGCATTCTTCGCGGCTCTCGGTCTCGATTGGGAATACCGCGTTATCGATGTTCCGCCTGATGCTCTGAAAGCCGCGATCAACGATCTGCGTACGAACGGATGGGTCGGCGCCAACATAACCATTCCGCACAAAACGGAGGCGCTGGCCTTGGCCGACGATTCGACCGAGGCCGCGGGATTGATCGGAGCCGCCAACGCGCTGTTTTGGAAGGGCGGAAAGTTGATCGCGGACAACACCGACATGGCCGGGTTCTTGGCCGCGCTCGATGCAACGGGCGCGGCCAGGTCGCCTGCAGTCATCTTAGGCTCGGGCGGATCGGCACGGGCGGTTCATGCCGCATTGGGCGGGGAGGCCATGGTTATTAGCCGCAGTGCCTGCGACTGGTCCATTTTGGCCAGAAAGTGGGGCTCGCCCGAGGCTATCGACGCCATCGGACGAGCTAGGCTGCTAGTGAACTGCACGCCGGCCGGTATGTCTCCCAACAAAAATGAAATGCCCGAAATCCCTATCGAAGTGCTCTCGGCAGATTGCTTTGTTTTCGACCTCGTCTACAACCCTTTAGAAACCAAGCTTCTAAAAAACGCCCGCGAACGAGGCCTGCGATGCAGCAACGGATGGTCGATGTTGGTGTGGCAGGCCGCCTTCTCGTGCGAACGATGGGCTGGCAGAAAGGTCCCGACCCAAGCTGTTCGAATACTGATCGACGGCTAGAAAAAGATTGCCGGGCGGCCCGTAGACGCCCGGCAATGGCAGGTGGAGTTCCCTCTAAGACGAGAGGTTCTTTGAGCTATGAACCGATAAACCTCTCGCTCTCCTTTTTGTTGCTTTTGACCCAAAGGGCCGAGGTGTACGCATGGGCCGCAGCGCGACGCTTGTCTTGGCCGGTACAGAGCGTCCGCCGCGACCGTGAGGAGATTAAAGCGTTTAACTAGTCCCAAAAGGAAAGGGACTTGCGTCCTGATTTGTACCGGGACGATAGTCCTGGGACTATCCGTTCATAAATCGGGCAATGAGGCTGTGAAAGCGATGAACGCCGTCTTCTCTCTTGGGACTATAGCGGCCTCGGTCGTAAAAGCGAGATCGTGCGCCGCGCTGAACAAGCTCCACGACAGCCTCGTCTTCGCGCTCGACTCGGTCCAAAGCCGCGCCCGCGCCGCTCTCGATCTTCTTTTCGTCCCACACATAAGCGATAAAGGAGACCTTGGTCAAATCGGGCGCCAAAGGCCGAACCACATTGATCGAAAGCCCCCAAGGATAAAAGTTGAACATTAGATTCGGAAAAATCCAGTAGTAGTAGGCCGAGACGATCTTGCCGGCATCGGGCGAATCGGGCGGCAGGTCGAACGACTGCTCGCCGCCTTTGCCAATGCCCAGCTGAAGCGTGCCATAAGGGAAGAGTTCAACCTTGTAATCGCCGTAGTCCAAAGTCTCGTTCAGACTACTGTGGATGTAAGGGATGTGAAAGCCTTCTAAGTAGTTATCGACATAAAGCGCCCAGTTGGCCTTCACCAGATAATCGCGCGACCGCCCAGGATCATAGGCGAACTCTCGCAAAGGTAGCCAGCCGACGCGATCGACCATCGGTTTTAGAACCTCTTCTAGCGGCGCGCAAGGCGACAGGCTGACGAAAAGGTGCGGCCCCCAAGCGGCCCAAGGGATTTTGGATAGGTCGTCCCTCTCGGATGGGAAGCCCTCGACGCCCTCAAACTCCGGCATCGACTGAAACCGGCCGTCCAATCCAAACCGCCGACCGTGGTAGCGACAGCGAATCAGCCGCTCATTGCACGCGCCCTCGACCAGCGCCATGCCGCGATGCGTGCAGACGTTGCTCAGGCAATGGACGTTATCCTTCTCATCGCGGGAGAAGAAAAGCGGCTCGTCCAGACAGCCCTCCAACAAGATGAAAGGATGAAGCTGGCCGGGCGCCTTGATCGCGCTGTCGTCCGTAATCCACTGCCACGATCGGGCAAAGATTCGCTCCTTGGCGGCTTCAAAAACGCTCGCATCAAAATAGAAGGCGGAAGGCAGCGTCCAAGCTCGACGGATGTCCGAGTCCACGGTGAAATCGCTCATCGAGGCGAGTCTACCCGGCAGGAAGCAGGGCGGTCGGCCAGAAGGGATATGACATGGAGACTCAGGCGCAATTCCTCAATCGCACCAAGTGGTGGCGCGAAGCGAAGTTTGGGATGTTCATCCATTGGGGCATCTATTCAGTGCCCGCGGACAATCGCCGAAAAGGGGGCGGCACGGCGGTCGCGGAGTGGTATCTAAGCAATCAGCAGGTCCAGGTCGCCGACTATGCCAAGTTCGCGGCGCAATTTAACCCGGTCAAGTTCAACGCTCGGCAATGGGTCTCCTTGGCCAAAGAAGCAGGCATGAAGTACATCGTGATCACCTCCAAACATCACGACGGTTTCTGCATGTTCGACACCAAACTGACGGATTACAACATTGTCAAGGCGTCGCCCTACGGTCGCGATCCGATGAAAGATTTGGCCGCGGAGTGCCGTCGCCAGGGCATCAAACTTTGCTTCTACTACTCCATTATGGATTGGCATCATCCCGACTATCTGCCCCGCCGGCCGTGGGAAGGCGACGTACGGCCTGCGACGGGTGCGAACATGGATCGCTACATCGATTACATGAAGGGGCAGATCAAAGAGCTCCTGACCAACTACGGGCCGATCGGCATCCTATGGTTCGACGGCCAGTGGGAGCACGACGGCCTTCGCCTGAGGTCGCCCGAGGTCAACCGGTTCATCCGCTCGCTTCAGCCGAACATCATCATCAACGACCGCAACCACGAGCCGCAAGACTACGCAACGCCCGAACAGTTCATCCCAGCGAACGCGCTGCCTGCGGGTCGACTGTGGGAGACCTGCATGACCATGAACGACACATGGGGCTATGCCAAGGACGACCACAATTGGAAATCGAGCTCGGAACTGATCCAAAAGCTGACCGACATCCTGCACAAAGGCGGCAACTTCTTGCTAAATGTCGGACCGACGGCCGAAGGCGAAATTCCCGCGCCGAGCGTCGAGCGATTGCGCGAGGTGGGCGAATGGATGAAGAAGCACGGCGAGGCGGTCTATGGCACGACGGCCAGCCCGATCAAGCGTTTGGGTTTCGACGGCCGTTGCGCTTCGAAGGGCAAAACGCTCTACGTGTTTGCGTTTAACCTGGGGAACCCGTTGGCGCTTCCCAAAGCGGAAAGCGGACGGCTGGCCTCGGCTCGATGGCTGACGACCGGAGAGCGGATCTCGGTGGCAAACGGCGAATTGTCCTATCCTAAAGAGATGCACTGGGCGGCGACGGTAGCGCGGCTCGACTACGACCGCCCGCCGACATTCGCGCCGTTTCGCATCAATGTGTCGGAAGACGGATCGTACTTGTTAAGGGCGATGGACGCGGAGCTGAACGGCCGCGCGCTGCAGTACGAGATCGGGCGCGGGCACGACAACATCGGCTATTGGAGCGACCCAAAGGACTATGTGTCTTGGCAATTAGGGGGGCCGAGTTCGGGCGAATACGAGGTCGAAATCAAGTTGGCATGCCCCGCAAGCGACGCGGGCGCGACCTATACCGTCGGCGTGGAGAACGGCGATCGAATCTCCGGCGTCGTGCCCGCCACCGGATCATGGATAGAGCCAAAATCCTTTGTGCTGGGGCGCATCAAGATCGGTTCCCAAAACCCGGTGATTTCAGTGCGGATCGAAAGGATAGGCAAAGGCGCGGCCATGAACCTATGGAGCGTCAAACTGACGCCCAAGTAATCGCGGTATACTCTCGCCGTGGATACCAAACCGGTCAACAACCGCCTGCCGCCCTGGCTGACGGTTCGACTGCCGCGTCCGAACACGGTCAATCTGGTCGAAAAAATGATGCGCGACTCGCGGCTGCACACCGTCTGCGAGAGCGCGCGATGCCCCAACTTGCCCGAATGCTGGAGCAAGAAGACGGCCACCTTCATGATCTTGGGCGACGTGTGCACGCGGAATTGTGGTTTCTGCGCCATCAAAACCGGCAAGCCCTTGGCCGTGGACGCGCAAGAGCCTCAGAGAGTGGCCGAGATTGCGAAAGAGATGGAACTGAAGCACATCGTCGTTACCTCGGTCAATCGCGACGATCTGCCGGACGAGGGGAGCGGCCAGTTTGCAGCAACCATCCGAGCCTTGCAACAAACCATCCCGAACGCCATCGTCGAGGTATTGACGCCCGACTTCAAGTGCAAAGCATGGTGCGTCCGGCGAGTGGTCGAAGCGCATCCCGACATCTACAACCACAATATCGAGACGGTGGACCGATTGAGCCCGATCGTTCGACCCCAGGCCAAATATCAGCGAACCTTGCAGATGCTCCAGATGGTCAAACAGATGGACCCCAGCGTCTATACCAAGAGCGGCATTATGGTCGGCTTAGGCGAGACGCGGGACGAGATACTTAAGACTATGGAAGACTTGCGATCGCACAACGTAGACGCCCTGACTCTCGGGCAATACCTGAGACCGACGCGACGACACCTGCCCGTGATGGAGTACGTCCATCCCGACACCTTTGCCGAGTATCAGGAGATCGGGGAGAAGATGGGCTTCTTGTTCGTAGCCGCCGGGCCGTTTGTCCGAAGCTCCTACAATGCGATCGAGTTCTCCAAACGCATCTTGGCAGAGCGCCTTGAAAAGGTCGGAGCGTAGATCGGTTGTAGTTTCGCTGGCAAAAGTCATACAATTCTGCCTGGCGTTCCTGCCTGCCACCATCTTATTGGTCTTCGGCTTCCGATTCGTCAACCGCGTCTTTGTCGAAGCCTTTCGATTGTCTCCGTCCGGGGCATCGGCTTTGTTAAGCGAATACTGGAAAGCAGACGTTCAGATCGATCGCGCCGACTTTATCGTTGGCGGAGTTCGAGTCGAAGGCGCCCGCATAATCCGCGGAGGCTACCCATTGCTGACCGCTGCATGGATCGAAGCTCGCTGGCCTATGCGGCGGGGCAATCCGATTTCGATAGTGGCCGGAGGCCTAGATGCGGTTGTGTATCGCGATGCCAAAGGAAAGTTTAACTTTGACGATCTTTTGCCTCGCGCCAAAGAGCCGCGCCGAAGCCCGATCGACCTTGATCTGAAAGCGCTGGGCGCCCGCGTCCGGTACGTGGACGACTTTGTGCGAAAGGCCAAGCCCACTGTGTCTACGCAGACGCAAGGCGTCGATCTGACGCTTAGAACGCGGGGCAGTTCTCTGTTCGTCCTATTAAATGGAGAGGGCGACGACTTGGGCGATCTGGCAGTGCGGACTCTGGCGCACAGGGGCCGAGCGCATGTAGACGTTCAAGCGGATCAGGCCCAATGGCGATTTCTACGCTGGTACTTTCCAGATTTTCCGGTCAAGATCGAAAACGGCTCTGGGAAGGTGGACGTTCGCATTGCTTCGGGCGGCGGTTTGCCGGTCGCTTACTCGGGCACGGCAGAAATCAGCGCGGATTCTGCGCTGTATCAAGAGCGTAAAGAGCGCTGGCGAAACATCAACGGCCGAATTCAGTTTAGCAACTTGGGCCTGCGTTTCGAGGCACAAGGGGTTACCGCGGGAGGCCAAGCTTCAGCCTCGGGCGCTATGAGGCGGATCGAGGAGGCCGGAGAGCCAAAGTGGAGATTTGTCAGCCGAATTGCCGCGCAAGGAACGAGAGTAGAACAAGCTAGCAGGGCCATATACAACGGAGACCCCAAAGTCCGAGGGCGATTTGCGTTTAACGGCGCTGCCTGGGGCGACTTTGAGCAGCCCGCAATTGTGGGAAACGCTCAAGTCGAAAGGGTCGTTCACGAAGATTATTCAGGCTCGAACATTGCCGGGCGAGTCTTTGCGACCAAAGGCACGGCCTATCTCCTCAATGCTCGGGCGGACGCCTTGGGTGGTCAAATCAGCGGCTCGGCGCTCGTTGCGCTTACAAAGGAGCCGTCGTTCACCGCCGTGGCCACGATAGAAAGAGCACAGCTGAACACGATCAAACAGGCCGGAGAGGCCAAAGGCGCGTTTTCGGCACATATTGCGGCTTCAGGCACCATCGATAGGCCGCTGGCCAGCCTCTACATTGCGGCCGATCGAGTCGATTGGCGAGAAGCAAACCTCTCATCGATAGACGCCCGTGCGACGTACGCCAATGGCGAGATCAAAGTCGATGCGGCCAAAGCAAGGCTTGCCGATGCTCTCATAGTCGGGCAAGGCGCATCGAAAGAGGGGACGCTAGACGGCTGGCTTACGGCAACCGCCTCCAACATTCAAAGCGTCATTCGGAGTTTCGATCCCGATGCCGAAGCTTTACAAGCCGCTGCATACGCCTCGGTTCAGCTGGCCGGCACAACGGAGAAGCCGAACTTCTCCGGAACAGTGCAACTGCTCGACATGGCGAGCGAACAGTGGACCGCAGAAGCCCTGACCGCACGGCTGAACGGCAGCCTCGATCGATTTGCCGCAAACGCCACGCTTTATCGAAAGACAGTCGCCGGCTCGCTCGAAGCCTTCATAGAGGACATCCAAGGCGAATCTCCCACCATCGATGGCATTGGAAGCCTAAGAGGAATCGAGTTGGCCGACCTCTTAGAGGCGACGCGCCAAGACTATCCGGCCAGCGGCTTGGCATCGCTCGACTTCACAGCGTTCGGGTCGCTTAAAAATCCTGAGCTGACCGCATTTCTCGAGCTTCCGAGCCTACAGGTCGGTTCGGCCACCCTGAATCAGACCGTAACAGCCCTCGCCGAAGGCTCTCTATCGGGCGCGCGCATTACCGCTAATACGGAAGGCGACAAACTTTCCGCCAGCGCCGAAGGCGAGTGGAGTCCCGAAGCCTTCTCGATCACAGCCCAGGCCGTCGGCGAGGACTTCAACCTATTGGGCGCGATCATCCCGGAAGAGAGAACGATTACGGGCCCGTGGCGGCTGCAAATAGCGGCCTGGCACGACGAGGATCAGATCGTCGGAGAAGGCAGTATCGAAGCCGGTCCGCTCAAGTCCGGTGGAATCACGATCGAACGTCTCTCGGCCCAAGCCGATGCAAGAGACGGCCTTTTCTCTGTCATCGGCAGCCTGAAGGCGAAAGGCGAAGAAGCGGTCGAAATCTCGCTGTTGGCCAGTTCTAAGAGCCTCGCCGCTCGAGCCCAGTCCGAACGCGTCAGCCTCGAGACGGTCGCGCTCATTGCGAGCGAACTGGGCACGGGATGGTCGCCCAGAGTGCATCGAGCGTTAGAAAGCGCGTCCGGCATCGCCCGATTCGAAGCCGAATACGGCCGCAATAGAACCGGCGAACAGGGCAGCCTTGTGTTCGGAGCGGAAGACCTGAAGTACATCGACGAGCCGCTCGGCACGGCAGAGGCCGCTATCGCCTGGTCGCCGGAGAAATGGACGGTCGACCGGTTCGAGTGGAAACACGAAGACGCAAGGGTGAACCTTGCCGGCTCGATGCTGCACGATGGTCCGATCGAGGCTACGTTTCAGGCGGTTAACCTTCAAATCCCTTACTCTCGTCTGATCGATCCGACTTTGCCCGAGGTGTACGGCGCGATCGACGCGGAGGCAACCATAAAAGGCACCCTCGAAAGCCCCGAGATCATCGGCGCCCTGACCGCCAGAGACATCGCTGTCAGCGAGGAGTACACGCTGGTGGACAAAGCCATCGCCAGCCTGATCGAGATCAAAGAAGGATCGATCGAGACGAACGACGTGCTGATCCTCAAAGAAAAGTCCCGCGCTTACCTCTCCGTCGCGCTGCCTTTCAGTTGGGATCCGATCGAAGTGCCGCGCGACAAGCCGATCAACATTCGTGCAAGAGCGCCGAAGCAAGAGTTGACCGGGCTTGAAAACTTTGCGGTCGAAGCGCCATCGCCGACAGTAGAGCGCCCGCGCGCGATCAGCGTCCAGGGCGGCGAGTTCGAAGGCGATCTGACCGTAACCGGCACGCTAGACGAGCCCAAACCAGCAGGTCGACTGTCCGTAACCGCCGAGAAAACCATGCTCAGCGGATACAACACTTTTCTTCAAGACCTCAAGATCTCCGCTCGATTTGAGGACGATCGCTTGGTGTTGGATGAAGGCTCGGCCAATTCCAGCGAGGGCGGTCGTCTCCGAGTCGCATCCTTGACGGCAGACGTAAGTCAGCTGAAGGAAGGGACTATCAATGCCGAGATCAGCATCGAGAACTTTCGCATCAACGAGCGGAAAGTTGAAGACCTGGCCGACCGGGCGAGCGCAAACCTGGACGGCGCATTGACCGTGCAAGGCACTATTGGATCGCCCTTGGTTTCAGGCCGAATCAATGTCTCCGATGGCGGCATAGCGCTCCCGTCCGAGTGGCAGGCCGCGCGCGAAAGGAGGCCCTATCGATACGATCCTCGGTTCGCCATCAACGTCGGAATTGGACCCAACATGCGGCTGCAAACGGCCAACATCGACGCCCGACCCGAAGGCGAGATTCGAATTCGCGGCTCCTTGAACGAACCCCAGCTGCAAGGCCGATTGACGATGGACAACGGCGTTCTTTCCTTCCCAACGGCGCGTCTGAGAATAGAAGAGAACAGCGCGATCGACATCATCTATCCGGCATTGGACGAATACGGCCGCACCTCGGCGCGATTGACCTTGGACGTGCGAGCAAGAGGCGTCGTAACCTTGCCCGACGCGGTTACAGGCGATCTGCGGCGATATCGCGTCAGCCTGCACATTACGGGGCCGCTGGACGATTCATCCAGGTTCCGGGTCGATGGCGAATCGGATCCGCCCGGCCTTAGCTCAGAGCGGATCCTGATCGCGCTCGGAAGAGGCCCGGCATTGGAGCAATTGGCCGGTGGCGCCTCGGCGCAGGATGTCCTCCGATCGCAATTAAAGGACATCTTCTTCTCGCAAGTTGTGCGGAGCGGGCTCGATTTCGTAGAGGGTCAGATTGCCGAAGCATTGGGGCTGGAGCAATTCTCGCTCGATTACAACGAGTTCACCCCCGCTTCGGTCTACTTGTCGCAATACTTGGGCGGCAACTGGGGCATCTCGTATCGGCGCAACTTCCAAGAAACCGAGGGCACGACCTATCAAGTAAAAATCTACTACTACATAGCGTCCCGGCAACGATTGCTGAACCGCGTCAAGATCGGCGTCGGCTTTGACGACGAGCCCAAGCAGTTCATCTTTTTGGAAGGTTCGGCGCGCTTCGACTTTCCTTGGAACCGTCTCGGGGTAAAATAGGGCGCAATACTTATGGCCAACACGGAACTGCCCGAAGCGCTCAGCTTCGACGATGTATTGCTCCAACCCCAACGCTCTGCAATCCTGCCCGACGAGGTGGATGTAACCGGTTTGGTCGCGCGCGGCATCGAGCTTCGCACGCCCATCGTCAGCTCGCCCATGGATACGGTAACCGGTTCGCGCATGGCCATCGCCATGGCGCGAGAGGGCGGGATGGGCGTCATCCACCGCAATATGTCGATAGACGAGCAGGTGGCCGAGGTGGATCGCGTCAAACGCAGCGAGCACGGCATTATCTGGCATCCCATCTCGCTCTCGGCCGATCATGTCATTCGCGACGCATTGGGGCTGATGGAACGGTATCACATTTCGGGAGTGCCCATTACGAACGAGAGTGGCCGCTTGATCGGAATCTTGACCAATCGAGACATCCGATTTGAGACCGACTTCGACCGGCCCATCTCCCAAGCGATGACCTCCGAGAACCTGGTTACCGCGCCCGTCGGCACCACTCTGGAACAAGCGCAGGTGATCCTGCAAAAGCACCGTATCGAGAAACTCCCCATCGTGGACGACGAAGGCAAGCTTCAAGGCCTCATCACGATCAAGGATCTGCTGAAACTAAGACAGCATCCCAACGCCAGCAAAGATGCCAAAGGCCGTTTGCGCGTGGCGGCGGCGGTCGGCCCGCTACGACAGCCGGTAGAGCGCGCCAAAGCGCTGTGGGAAACGGGCTGCGACGCGATCGTCGTCGATGCGGCGCACGGACATTCCGAAGGCGTGCTTCAAGCTGTGAAGGCGATCAAGCGCAGCGTGCCGGACGCGACCGTGATCGCGGGCAACGCCGCCTCGCCCCAAGCGGTGCGAGAGTTGGCAGAATGCGGCGCGGATGGAGTTCGAATAGGGCTCGGCGCCGGAAGCATCTGTACGACCAGGGTCGTCTCCGGCGTCGGCGCGCCTCAGTTCACGACCGTAGTCAAGTGCGCCGAGGAGGCTCGAAGACTCGGCATTCCGGCCATCGCCGACGGCGGAATCCGATACTCGGGCGACATTGTCAAGGCGCTCGCGGCGGGCGCCGATTGCGTCATGCTGGGCAACCTGTTGGCGGGCTGCGACGAATCGCCCGGCGAGCTAGAAATGTACCGGAACAGGGCTTACAAAGTCTATCGCGGCATGGGCAGCATCGGCGCCATGAGAGCAGGTTCGTCCGACCGATACTATCAAAAGGACCCGCGCCGAATAGTGCCCGAGGGCGTTGAAGGCCGTGTGGCCTACAAAGGCGCCCTGGCCGAGACGATCCATCAATTGGTCGGCGGACTGCGATCCGGCATGGGCTATCTGGGCGCCAAAGACCTGAAAGAACTGAGAGAGAAGGCCGAGTTCGTCCGCATCACCAACGCCGGACTGCGGGAGAGCCACCCCCACAGCGTCTCAATTACCCGCGAGCCGCCCAACTACAGTGCGGAATGGACGGGCGATAACGAATGAGCCTCGACGAGCGGTTAGAATCCCTGGGCGTCGTCAAGCGCGGACACTTCTTGCTCTCTTCTGGGCGGCACAGCGACATCTACTTTGAAAAGTTTCGCATATTAGAGCATCCCGAAGTCCTTGCCGAGATGGTCGCGCTGATACTCAAGAGCCTAGATCGAGATTCGATCGACCTTGTGATCGGACCGACTACCGGGGGCGTGATCGTCGCTTACGAAGCCGCTCGGCAACTCGGCAAAAGCGCGCTCTATGCCGAGCGCGAAGCCGGAGCGCGGGCTCTGCGCCGCGATGCGGAGATGCATCCAGGTTCGCGAGTTTTGGTGGTCGATGATTTGCTAACGACGGGGCTATCGGCGCAAGAGGTGATCGATCTGACGCGCCAACACGGCGGTCAAGCAGTCGGCCTGGGCGTGCTGATCGATCGGTCCAACGGCCAGCACGGGATCGATATTCCGATCCACAGCGCGTTGGATCTGCCCGCCGTCTCGTTCGAACCGCAGGATTGTCCCCTCTGTCGAAATGGCGTCCCGATTACCGTTAGGGGCACGCGCTACGCCGAGGTCGCGCCATGAAGGTCGGCGTCAACCGCTGGACGTTGCCGGGCGAATGGGATTTGGAAAAGTGCTTTCGAACCTGCCACCAAGTCGGCTTCGATTCGATCGAGATCAACTTTGACGAGAGCGGCTACCTGAACCCAAAGATGAGCGATGCGGAAGCAGCCGACATTCGCAAACTGGCCGATAAAGTAGGCATCGAGATCAGCAGCGTCTCCAGTGCGGTCTATTGGGGGTCGCCCTTCACGCACAACGATCCCGGCGTGCGGCAAAAGGCGATCGATCTGGCCGAACATCAAATTCGACTAACCCGAGCTATGGGGCTGGACGCTGTGCTGATCGTGCCCGGATTGGTCAACCCGGAAACCCAGTACGACACGGTCTATCAGCGCGCAAGCGAGGCGATGAAGAAGATCGCGCCGGTCGCAGAGCGGCACGCCGTAACGATCGGCGTCGAGAACGTGTGGAACCGCTTTCTGCTAAGCCCCCTGGAGATGGCGCGATTCATCGACGAAATCGGCAGCCCAAAGGTGATGGCCTACTTCGACGTGGGCAACGTGCTGGCGTTCGGCTATCCCCAACATTGGATTCGGATTCTCGGCTCTCGAATCGTCCGGGTGCACGTCAAAGACTTCCGCACGAACGTGGGCACGGGCGCAGGCTTTGTGAACCTGATTCAGGGCGACGTGGCCTGGGGCGCGGTCTCCCAGGCGCTGCGCGAAATCGGCTATAACGGTTACATAACCGCCGAGGTGGAAGGCTACCGAGGCCACCACGAATTGGGGCTGAGGCATATTGCCGATTGCCTAAAAGCGCTCTTCCCCTCTCGACCATAAGAGCCGTGCTGCAGAATTAGGCAAGAATCGCCCCAAAGGTATAATCCTCTCGGTGCCTGGTCGTCCAACGGCAGGACGCTGGACTTTGGATCCAGAAATGGTGGTTCGAATCCACCCCGGGCAGCCAATGACCGCCATCATGAAACTCTTTGTCGATACAGGCAGCGTCGAAGAAGTGCGCCAAGCCGCCCAATGGGGCGTGCTGGACGGCGTTACCACTAACCCCAGCCTCATTGCCAAATCGGGCAAGGGGTTCCGAGAAACCGTTCTATCAATGTGCGCAATCTTGCCCGAAGGCGCCATCAGCGCAGAGGTCGTCGCTGTCGATACCGACGGCATGTTGAAGGAAGGCCGCGAAATCCGATCCTGGGCGCCCAACATCGTGGTCAAAATCCCCATGACTTCGGCCGGCATCGCCGCAACACGCATTCTTTCGGACGAGGGAACGCGCATCAACATGACCCTGGTCTTCTCGCTCAGCCAGGCGCTGTTAGCGGCCAAGGCCGGCGCATCCTTCATTTCCGTCTTTGTCGGTCGAGTAGACGACGCATCGGGCGACGGCATGAAAACAGTGGCCGATGTGGTCAACATGATTGAGGATTACGACTTCGACAGCGAGGCGCTGGTCGCCAGCATTCGACATCCCATGCATGTGGTCGAGGCGCTGCGCGTTCGGGCGCACATCTCCACCATGCCCTACTCGGTGCTCAAGCAACTGTTCCAGCATCCTTTGACCGACATCGGCGCGGAGCGATTTCTGGCCGATTGGAACGCCGCCGGGCTAAAGATCTTTGAGGAAGCGGGCGCTCGCTGACCGATGCTCAAAATCCAAGACCTCCATGTCCATTACGGCGCCATCCACGCGCTCAAAGGCATCAGTCTGGAGGTTGGGCAGGGCGAGATCGTAACCATCATCGGCGCCAACGGCGCGGGCAAAAGCACCTTGCTACGAGCGATTTCCGGACTGATCAAGCGATCGTCCGGCTCTATTAATTACAGCGGTCAAGAGATTTCCAAAACGCCCTCTCATCAGATCGTGCGGCGGGGCCTGATCCATGTGCCGGAGGGTCGGCGCATCTTTACCCAAATGACGGTCTACGAGAACCTGCTCTTGGGCGCCTTCGCCCGAAAAGACGGCGATCTAAAGGCCGACATCGACCGCATCTGCAGCACGTTTCCCCGCCTTCGCGAGCGGTTTGGCCAACGCGCAGGCACGCTATCGGGCGGAGAGCAACAGATGCTTGCTATTGGCCGCGGGCTGATGTCTCGACCCAAGCTCCTCATGTTAGACGAGCCTTCGCTCGGCCTCGCGCCGTTCCTAGTCAAGGAGATTTTCAACATCATCGAATCGATCAACAGCCAAGGCATCCCGGTGCTATTGGTCGAGCAGAACGCGCATCGCGCCTTAGAGATCGCCCATCGCGGCTATGTGATCGAAACTGGCAAGATCGTGCTGGCCGACGACGCCAAAGCGCTGCTCAAAAACCCTGCCGTGCAAGAGGCCTATCTCGGAGGCGCTTAGTGCGCCGTCAAACCGTCTTAGCGATCGCTGTTCTTCTGGTAGCCGGACGCAACCTCATCAAGAGCCTTGAACGCAGCGCCGCCAACGACATCGCCCAGCGCATTCACTCTCGCAACGTTACCGTTCGCCTTCAGGCCGACAGCCCCTTCGATTACCTCTCGGCAAAGGTGGATCGGATTACCGTGCGCGCCTCCGATTTTGCGGTCGAAGAACTGCCGTTCACAATCGACGAAACCGCGCCCAAGACGGGGAGGATCGACCGATTTGTCATTGAGCTTCGAGACGCGCAATTGGCCGGGCTAAGGGCAGAAAGGGTCTTCTTGGAAGCGCCGAACGTCTATTTTGATCTTGGAGTAGCGATCAAGAGGCGCGTCTTTCAGCTTTCGGCCAGCGGCACGGGGCGAGCCGAGATCGTCGTAACCGAGCAATCTCTGGCCGACTTCATCATGCGCAAGTATAAGGGCACTGTGCGCGACATCACCGTGCGCATAACGCCCGACAAGACTGTGGTAGAGGGCAAAGCGCTGGTCATTGTGGGCGAGGCGAGCTTTCGGGCCGAGGGCGTCCTGCGCCCCCGCGAAGGCATTTACTTGGATTTGGCCGAGCTTCGATTGTGGCTGGATGGGCGCGAGACCGACCCACAGACCGGCCGCACGATCGCCGCCTTTCTCAATCCGGTCATCGACGCGGTCAAAGACCTTAAAGTGTCCGATGCCTTGAGGATCGACGAACTCGAACTGCTGGACGGCAAGATGATCGGCCGTGGACCGGCCCGCGCGCCCCTACCGATGGACGTGTTCCTCAAGCGATCGCGACCGTGAAGGGGCTGCGTCGTTTGCTGTTGGCCGAGAACGGCCTGCTGTCTTCCGACCAGACCGGTCTTTGGCGGCAGGAGCTGAAGGGCGGCGAGGGCGCCTTGGAGGCCGTCCGACGGCTGGGCGCGGTGCAGATCGACCCCGTCGCGATCGTCGAGCGCAGCCACCATCTGACCCTGTTCAATCGAGTGCGCCGATACCGGCCTGCCGACTTAGAATCGCTCTACCCGACCAAGCGCCTGTTCGAGCACTTTGCCCATGCCCGTTGCGCCATGCCTGTCGAGTGGTTCGGCGCCTTTCGAGAGAAGATGGCCTTCTGGAAGTCGCTTCACAACGGGGATGACTCGGCGCTGAACGAGGCGATGGCGCTCGCGGCTGAGCAAATCGGACAGAAGGGGCCGCTCTGCTCGCGCCTAATCCAAGCCGAGACCAAACTCCACGGCTATTGGGACTTGAACGAGCCTCGCACCAAGGCCACCGCGCATGCGCTAGAGCTTCTTTGGGAATACGGCGATGTGGTCGTCTCCTCGCGCCAAAACGAGGAGCGATGGTACGACCTGACCGAGCGATGGCTAGAACCATCTTCGTTTAACGGCAGCCTGCTGGATCACTACATCCAGGCGATGGTCGTGATCGATGACGGCGACCTTGGATTCGGCTGGATGAGGCGCCCCAAAGCCCAGCGGTCGGAGGCGATACAGACGCTGGTCGATTCGGGCCGGCTTGAACCCTTGGACGGCTTTTGGACGACGCCCGAGCGAGCCGAGAAAGCCCGGCAATTGGAAGAGGCCAAGATCGAACCGATCGTAACGCTGTTGCCCCCTCTAGACAATCTGCTTTGGCGGCGACCCAGGCTAAAGCGGCTGTTCGAGTTCGACTACACATGGGAAATCTACATGCCACCTGCCAAGCGCAAGTTCGGCGCGTACGGGATGCCGATCTTGGAGGGCGAGCGGATAATCGGCCAGATCGACCCAAAGTTGGATCGATCGAAATCGCTATTGACGATAAATCGGATCGAGCTTCGAGCGCCGTATTCGCCTATGCGATTGCGTCGGTTAGAAAAAGCCCTGGCCAGCTTTGCGCGGTTTCACAATGCCGACCTTGCGCCCGTTCCCTGGCCATGATTCGTACTCAAAATTGTGCTACAAACTTGGATTTTCCCGTTCGATGACACGTTGGAACGCCAGGCTCCCGCCTGGCAAAACGCCGGGAGGGCGAGCGTCCCGCGAGCCGGGAGGGCGAGCGTCCCCGCGAGCCGAAAGAACGGGCCGGGCGGGAGCCCGGCGGTTTGGCAAGCGTCCAATCTGTCTCAATGGCGAACATCGGTCTATCTCGGGCGATTGTGCCCCTCCCCTGTATCCCCTCCCCAAACTCTGGCGAGTTTAGGGAGGGGAGCGA